>NZ_JBSGBF010000035.1:0-77656 GCF_053601115.1 Streptomyces sp. NPDC004788 | reverse complement strand
GAGCCGCCGGGAGGGGGGCGGCTCGGCGACCCGTACCACCTTGCACACAGGGGAGCTGGAACGGATGGAGACCGGTATGGAGAGCACGCTGGACGCCGGTACGTACGAGGTGCTGCGCGACCGCCTCGGTGCCCGGGCGGCCGAGCTGGCCCGCCGCGCGGAGGCCCTGAACGCGGCGCGGACCGCCGAGTTCGGCTCCACCGGTCTCGCCCTCACCCGCACCGAACGCCTCCTCACGGAGCGCCCCTGCGTGCCGCGTGACATCGTGGCCGTCGGCGACCGGCTCCTGTTCGGCTACCGGACGTCCACGGGAACCGGGCCCGAGCGAACGGCCGAGGTCGGCGACGTGTTCGCCCTGCACGGCCGCGACCTGAACCGGCTCCCCGACGACGCCGTGCCCGGCCTGCTCGACGATCCGGCCTTCGTCCGCGAGTTCACCGCCCTGCACCGCTACTACCAGGGAGTGCGGCTGCTCCGGCTCCACCGCGGGGAGGGCAGGCTGCTCGCCGTCTTCCGGACCGGCGAACAGACCGACGACATCCGAGTCCTGAGGTGGGCCCTCACCCCGTCCGGCGCGGCCCGCTTCCTGGACGCGCGGGGCGAACGCGACCTCGTCCTGCCCGCCCAGCAGGACTTCGAGTGGACCGACGCGACCCGCGACGACCACGTCCTGGGCCGCCACCCGCACATCTCCGTCGACGGCCGGGTCTTCGTGTCCACCGTCGGCGGAACCCTCACCGTCAAGACGGAGAACGACACCGGGACCGCGCACGGCATCCACACCGAGCCCGTCGCCGAACCCCTCCAGTCCCTCGCGGACGCCGAGGTCGCCCACGCCGTGCTGGGGCCCCTGATCCTGCTGCGGATCCGCCCGTACAAGGAGGAGACCCGCCGGCACCTGGTCTTCAACACCGTGACGAGGACCGTCGTCCGGATCGACGACATCGGCCGCTCCTGCCGGCGGCTCCCCGACGACCAGGGCATCGTCTTCCCCGGCGGCTACTGCCTGGCCGACGGGACGGTGAAGACCTTCGACGGGGACACGACGGGCCTGGAGTTCGAGCGGGCCGTGCGCTCGCCGAACGGCGAGGACGTGCTGTACGTCTTCCACGCCCGGGCCGAGGGACGCAGCCGGCTCCTTCCCTACAACCTCGTCCGCAAGGAGGTCGCCACCCCGCTCTCCTGCCGGGGCTACGCCCTCTTCGACGACGGCACGCTGCCGGTGCTCCGCGCCGAGTCAGACGAACCCGCCCGGGTGCACCCGCTGCAGATCTGGCAGAGCCCGTACGCCTCCGCCACCCACACCGCGCCCCCGACGGGCGGCCCGCTGTCCCGGATCGGCAACGCCGACCTGGTGCGCGGCATCTCCGACTGCCTGTCCATCGCCCGCCAGGTCACCGCCACCACCCCCACCGACACGCTGTACGAGGCGCTGTCGGCGGCCTGCGCCCGCGCCGCCGACCAGCACCACTGGCTCGGCGACGAGGCCGTCGGAGACCTCCGCACCCCGCTGAACCAGGTGCGCGCCACCGCCGAGCAGGTGCTCACCGAATTCCGCACCGTGCAGACCCTGACCCGGCAGGCCGCCGAAGCCCTGGCCGAAGCGGCCGCCGACATCGCCCGCCTGGTACGGCGCGTCCGCGGCGAGGCACCCGCCGGAGCCGAGGAGTGGATCGACCGCATCGCCGAACTGCGCCGGGCGCAGGGACACCTGCTGACGCTGAAGGAGACGCGCCACGCCGACACCGAACGCATCGACGCGCTCGCCGGCGACCTGCGGGACGCCATCGAATCCACCGCCGCGCGAGCCGTCGAGTCCCTCTCCCGGCCGGACGCCTTCGCCGCCCGGCTCGCCGAGGTCGAGCGGCTCACCGAGGGCGCCGGGGCGATCACCACCGTCGCCGAGGCCGCCCCCGTCACCGACCGGCTGGAGTCGCTGGCCGACGGGCTCCGGACGCTCACCGAGGTCGTCGCCGGCCTCGACGTCGGCGACGCGACCGCCCGGACCACGATCCTGGAGCGGATCACGGAGGTCCTCGGACTGGTCAACCGGGCCCGGGCCGTCCTCGACGCCCGCCGCCGGGAGCTGCTCGACCAGGAGGGCCGGGCCGAGTTCGCCGCCGAACTCGCGCTCCTCGCCCAGGCGGTCACCGGCGCACTGGCCGCCGCGCACACACCCGCGGCCTGCGACGAGGAACTCGCCCGGCTGCTCCTGCGACTGGAGAACCTGGAGTCGCGGTTCGCCGAGCACGACGGCTTCCTCGGCCGGATCGCCGACCGGCGCACCGAGGTGTACGACGCGTTCGCGGCGCGCCGGCAGACCCTCCAGGACGAACGCGCCCGCCGCGCCCACCGGCTCGCGGACTCCGCGGCACGGGTCCTGGAGTCCGTCGCCCGCCGCGCCGCGACCCTCGACAGCGTCGACGCGGTGCACACGTACTTCGCCTCCGACCCGATGGTCGTCAAGGTCCGCCGGACCTGCGACGAACTGCGGGAACTCGGCGACCATGTGCGGGCCGAGGAACTGGAGGGCCGGCTCGGCGCCGCCCGCCAGGAGGCCGGGCGCGCCCTGCGGGACCGGACCGAGCTCTACGCCGACGGCGGAGACTCCATCCGCCTGGGCCGGCACGTGTTCGCCGTCAACCGCCAGGCACCCGAACTCAGCCTCGTCCCGGACGGCGACAGCCTCACCCTCACGCTCGCCGGCACCGACTACCGCGCACCCGTCACCGACCCCGGCTTCGCCGCCACCCGCCCGTACTGGGGCCGGACCCTGCCGTCCGAATCACCGGCCGTCTACCGCGCCGAACACCTCGCCGCGCGACTCCTCGCCGAACACGGACCGGCCGCCCTGACCGGCACCGATCTGTCCGCACTCGTCCGCCGGGCCGCCGAGACCTCGTACGACGAGGGGTACGAGCGCGGCGTGCACGACCACGACGCGACCCTCATCCTGTCCGCCCTCCTCGACCTGTACGAGGACGCCGGACCGCTCCGCCACCCCGCCGCCGCCCGCGCCGCGGCGCAGCTCTTCTGGGCCCACGCGGCCACGGACCGGTCACGCCTCTCCTGGACGCGCCGCGCGGTGTCACTGACCCGGGCCCGGGACACCTTCGGGCTCGCACCGGCGATCGACGACGCCCGGGCGGAACTCGCCGCGGCGGTCGGCGACCCCGCGGCCGCCGCGTACCTCTTCGAGGAACTGGCCACCACGCCGTCCGGTTTCGCGCTGTCCGAACCGGCCCGCGTGTTCCTCGACAAGTTCCGTCAGGCGGTCGGGCATCCGGCGTACGACGACGATCTCGCCGTACTGGCGGAACTGCCCGCGAGACGACAGCTCGTGGAGGGCTGGCTGACGGCCTACGCGGCGTCGTGCGGCGAGGAGGTCGACGACGGCACCCTCGCCGAGGCCGTCGCCGTGGAGCTCTGCCCCGCACTGGAACGCTACGCCGCGAGCGCCACGACGACCGCGCGGATCACCGGCCTGCTCGGCACCCACCCCGTCATCACCGACGGCACGCTCACCCTCCGCCTCGACGAGTTCCTCGAACGGACCACGGACTTCGCCCAGCGCATGGCGCCCGGCTTCCGCGCCTACCGGCAGCAGCGCACGGCACTCGTCGAGGCCGAGCGGAACCGGCTGCGCCTGGACGAGTACCGCCCGCGGGTCATGACGTCCTTCGTCCGCAACCGGCTCGTCGACGAGGTCTGGCTGCCCCTGATCGGAGACAACCTCGCGCAGCAGATCGGCGCGGCCGGCGCCGCGAAGCGGACCGACAACAGCGGGCTGCTGCTGCTCGTCTCCCCGCCCGGGTACGGAAAGACGACCCTCGTCGAGTACGTCGCCGACCGCCTCGGCCTGCTCCTCGTGAAGATCGACGGTCCGGCCCTCGGCCGGACCACCACCTCCCTCGACCCGGCGGAGGCGCCGGGTGCGGCCGCCCGCCGCGAACTGGAGAAGCTCTCCTTCGCGCTCGCGGCCGGCACCAACGTCCTGCTGTACGTCGACGACATCCAGCACTGCTCGCCCGAGTTCCTGCAGAAGTTCATCCCGCTCTGCGACACCACCCGCACCCTCGACGGGCACGACCTGCGCGGCAAACGCTTCGCCGTGTGCATGGCCGGCAACCCGTACACCGAGTCCGGACAGCGATTCCGGATCCCCGACATGCTGGCCAACCGCGCCGACGTGTGGAACCTCGGCGACGTCCTCACCGGCAAGGAGGACGCCTTCGCCCTCAGCTTCGTCGAGAACGCCCTCACGTCGAACCCGGTTCTCGCGCCGCTGGCCGGCCGCGCGCGGGCGGACGTGGAACTCCTCGTCCGCCTCGCCGACGGCGATCCGACCGTCCCCCGCGACGGGCTGTCCCACCCCTTCGCCCCCGCCGAACTCGACCGCGTCCTCGCCGTCCTCCGGCACCTGCTGACGGCCCGGGACACGGTACTCGCGGTCAACGCCGCCTACATCGCCTCGGCCGCCCAGGCGGACGAGGCCCGCACCGAACCGCCCTTCCGGCTCCAGGGCTCCTACCGCGACATGAACAGGATCGCGGCCCGCATCAACCCCGTGATGACGGACGGCGAACTCGCCGCCGTCATCGACGACCACTACACCGCCGAGGCCCAGACACTCACCACCGAGGCCGAGAGCAACCTGCTCGGACTCGCCCGGCTCCGCGGCACCCTCACCGCCGCCCAGGCCGCGCGCTGGACGGAGATCACCGCCGCCTACACCCGTACCCGGACCCCCGGCGCCGGCGCGGACGACGACCCGGTGACCAGGGCCGTCGCCGCGCTCGGCCGGCTCGCCGACGGGATCAGTCGCCCGTCGTGCCGTCCAGCATCTCGCGCAGAATGTCCAGATGGCCGTTGTGACGGGCCGTCTCCTCGGTGAGGTGGAGGAGGATCCAGCGCAGGTCGACGTGGAGACCGTTGCGCACGGCCCGCCGGGCCTGCTCGTCCAGGCTGTTCCCGGCGACCAGTTCGCGGTAGCGGGCGCTCTGTTCGGCGTATTCGTCGAGCAGCTGCGGGAGCGGGAAGTCGACGGCGATCCGCATCTCGCGGTCGGGGTCCTCCTCGGTCCAGGGACCCTGGTCCTCCTCGCCGAGGAAGACCACCTGGAACCAGTAGTACTCGACCCAGCGAAGGTGATTGACCAGTCCGCTCATGGTCATCAGCGGCGAGCTCGGCAGGAGCGCCTTGCGGGCGTTCTCCGGGGAGACGCCGTCGCACTTGGCGCGGGCGGTGTCACGTGCGTAGTCGAGGAACGTGGTGAGCTGGGTGCGCTCGTCCCACGCGGGCGGTGTGTCGTCGATTCTTGTCATCGCGCGAAGCCTCTCCGATCGCCGCCACGAGTGTCGACGCATTTACCGGTGTCGACGCGTTCATCGACCGGCCCGGCCCCCCTCACCCCCCCGCGTCTCGCGGCTACTTGGCGTGCCAGAGCCCGAGGTTGTTCTGCTCACTGTGTGCGGCCCGTTCCAGCGCGTCGGTCCGGCCCACGATGCCATGGGGCAGGTAGCCGGAGCGGACGCGCAGTTCCCAGCCGTGCACCTGGACGGCCAGGGCTGCCAGGGCGAGGGCGTCCAGCGGCAGCAGCGTCCGCGGAGCCGGGTCCGCGTCCACGCCTTCGCGGTGAGCGACCAGCCGGTCCACGAGCGCCTGCTCGAAGGCGGCCTGGTCGTCGTCGAGCAGGACGCGCAGCAGCCGCTGGTCCGGCGTCAGGGCGCCGGCCGCGTCCAGTCGCCCGGCGGCCTCGGCGCGCTCCACGGCGTCGGGCTTGCGCAGGGGCACGGTCGGCCAGTCGCGGGGGAGGTGCCCGCTCGCCTCGGTCAGATAGCCGCAGAGCGCCTCCATCGCCGCCAGATCGGCCGGCTCCGACACCGACGTCAGCTTCGAGTACGGCACGCCGTCCCGGACGGCCGGTGCGAAGTCCTGCAGCAGCAGTAGCCCGCTGACCCGCTTCCAGTCCCACACCAGTCCGCTGACCACGACGACCGCGAACGTGTCCAGCCAGGTCCGCGCCGTGGGAGCCTCGTCGATGACGTCCGCGAAGGCGAGCTCCTCGCTCGTCAGCTCCTCGTCGACCAGCGGAAGCCTGATTTCCTGGTCGCCGTCGGGAAAGCAGCCGAGGCTGATTACACCGAGCGCGCACTCCGCCGCGGTACGCAGGACGACGCGTGACGCGTCGTCGAGTCCGGGCGCGCTCAGCGTGCGCGCGGCGACGTGGTCGAGCAGTTCGTCGCTCGTCTCCCGCAGCCGGTCGAGCCGGAAGGAGTCGTAGCGCATGCTGTGCCACCGGCCGAAGGCCCGCCCCTCGATGTCGTCGAGCGCCTGGGCGAGGAGCTTCTCGCTCACCTCGTGATGTGCCACTTCCTGCATGACTGACCGTCCGTTCATGATCGATCCCACCGTGAAGCGGCACGCTACCAACGAGCTCGGACATCCCTGCCCGGGGGTCGGTCCCGCCCCGGGTGATTCACATCGCGCCGCCGTGGCGACGGAGGTAGGTCAGGACGGCGCGGACCCGGCGGTGGCCACTGTCGCCGGCGGGCAGGCCCAGTTTGAGGAAGATGCCGCCGACGTGTTTGTGGACGGCGTTGTCGGTGACGAAGAGCCGCTGGGCGATGGTGGAGTTGTCGTGCCCTTCGGCCATCAGCGCCAGGACCTCGCGCTCGCGGGGTGTGAGGGCGTCGACGGGATCGCCGCGCCCGGCGAGGAGCTGGGCGATGACCTCGGGGTCCATGGCCGTACCGCCGGTGGCCACACGGCGCAGCGCGTCGGTGAACTGTGCGATGCGGCTCACCCGGTCCTTGAGGAGATAGCCGATGCCGCCGCGGGGGTCGGAGAGGAGGCGGCCGGCGTACTCCTGCTCGACGTACTGCGACAGGACCAGGACGGGAAGTCCGGGGTGGTCGCTACGGGCCTGGAGCGCGGCGCGGATGCCCTCGTCGCGGAAGCTCGGGGGCAGCCGCACGTCGACGATGGTGACGTCCGGGCGGTGGGTCTCGACGGCGGAGAGGAATCCGGGAGCGTCGTCGGTGATCGCGGCCACCTCGAAGCCCTGCGAGTTCAGCAGGAGTTCGAGGCCGGACGCCAGCAGGACGTTGTCCTCGGCGATGACTACACGCACGGCAGCTCCACGGTGACGGTGGTCGGCCCGCCCGGCGGGCTGATGATCTTCAGTGTGCCGTCCAGGGCGGCGGCACGGCGGCGGATTCCGTCCAGGCCGCTGCCCCGCGACGCGTCGGCCCCGCCGGCCCCGTCGTCGGTGATCTCCGCGGACAGCTCTGGGCCGTCGCGGGTGACGCGCACCGCGGCCCTGGTGGCCCGGCTGTGCCGGGCGATGTTCGCGAGCGCCTCCGTGACGGCGAAGTAGGCGACCGCTTCGACCGCGGCGGGCACCTCGCCGAGTTCGCCGACGTCGATGCGGGTCGGCACGCCGGTCCTGGTGGCCAGGGTGCCGAGCGCGCCGGCGAGTCCCTGGTCCGCCAGGACCGGAGGGTAGATGGTGCGGATGACGGAGCGCAGCTCGGCCATCGCCTCCTCGGTCTCGGCCTGCGCCTGCCGTATGAGCGCGGCAGCCGCCTCGGGGGCCTGGGGAAGACTCTCCCCGGCCACGGCGAGCCGGATGGCGATGGCCACCAGCCGGGCCTGGGTGCCGTCGTGCAGGTCGCGCTCGATCCGGCGGAGTTCAGCGCCGTGCGCCTGCAGGACGTCCGCGCGCGTCCGCGTCAGCTCGACGACCCGCGCGGCCAGTTGTTCCGCGGGCGACGGCGCCAGGACCGCCAGGCAGCAGCGCGCGTGCACCCGGGCGAGCGGTGGCAGGGCGATCGTCGCCAGCGCCGCGAGCAGCACCAACTGCGCCAGGTTGAGCGTCAGCGCGGGGGACCAGCCGTTGACACGGACACCGAACAGCAGCAGCCGTGGCGGATCCGACGCGGGAAAGGCCCACCACCCCACGGTGACGACAAAGGTGAGGAACAGGTTGCCCAGGCACAACAGGGCGAGTACGCCCGCGGGCAGGCCGCCGGCCACCTGGGCCACGAGCCACAGGAGTGCACGGCGCGGGGCGTACGCGCACGGCTCCACCGGTCGGCCGAGGAGCGCCCCCGCCCGTCGGCGGTGGCGCTCCGCCCAGGCAGCCGCCAGCGACGGTACGCACAGCAGCGGCGCCGCCACGAGCGTCACCGTCGCGCTCAGCAGGGTGCCGAGCAGGTAGCGCTCGCTGCGCCCGGTCTGGATCAACCGCGCGCGAGCCTCACCGATCACGCCGTACACCGGCCCGCCTTCGTGTGTCGTGTGCCCTGTGCCGTAAGCCGTACGGGACCGGGGGAGCGGCCCGCAGACGCGCCACTGTACGGGCCGGGCGCACCCGCGGCACTACAGCCACCTGTAGGTCCCAACCGGCCGCCCGTGGTAGCGACTTGCCACGCGTCGCCTGCCTAGCGTGGCGTCCATGACATCGACGACTCAGTCCTCCGCGCAGCAGCACCACCCCTCCCAGAAGCCCGCCTCGGGCCGACGTCGCCGGATCGGCCGAGGATGGCTGGCCGTCGCGGTGGCCGCGCTCGGCACGGCGTCCGTGGCCATAGCCGTCCAGCCCTCGGACGGCACGGCCACGCCGTCCGTGCCGTCCCCGTCCGGCTACCGGCAGGACGACCTGCGCCGGGACACCGATGCCGTCCGGGCGCTCGGGATCACCGGCGTCCAGGCGCGGGTGACCACCGCATCCGGCCCGGATCTCGTCGCCACCGCCGGAGTCGCCGTGGCGGGCACGAACCGCCCGGTGCCCCGCGACGGCTACTTCCGCATCGCCAGCACCGGCAAGGCGCTCATGGCCACGGTGGTCCTGCAGCTGGTCGACGAGGGCAGGCTCTCACTGGACGACACGGTGGACCGCCGACTGCCCGGCGTCATCGACGGCAACGGCAACGACCCACGGAAGATCACCGTGCGTCAGCTCCTGCAGAACACCAGCGGCCTCCACGACGACCTTCCCGGCTTCGACACCCCGCGGCAGTACTACCGGCACCGCTACGACACCTACACCGCCGAACAGATCGTCGCCCGGGCGATGAAGCACCACCCCGACTTCGAGCCCGGCACCGGCTGGAGCTACTCCAACACCGGCTATGTCGTCCTCGGCATGATCGTCGAGAAGGCCACCGGCCGGCCGTGGCAGGACGAGGTCGAGAGGCGGATCCTGAAGCCGCTCGGCATGCACCACACGTATCTGTCGGGCACCACGTCCACCCTTCGCCGCCCGCACGCGGACGGCTACCAGGTCTTCCCCTCGGGCGAACGGACCGACGTCACCGAACAGCTCGTCCCCGACCTCGGCGGCTACGTCTCCACCACGGCCGACGTCAACCGCTTCTTCCGGGGACTGCTGGGCGGCAGGCTGCTGTCCCGGGCGCGCATGGCCGACATGCAGCACACCGTCCCCGTCGACAAGCGGATCGAGACCTTCTGGCCCGGCGGCCGCTACGGCCTCGGCCTGGTCAGCCGCCCCCTCAGCTGCGGCGGCAGCTACTGGAGCCACGAGGGCGGCGAGGCCGGCTACATCACCCTGAACGGTGCCACGCAAGACGGCGGCCGCGCCGTCACCGTCTCCCTGTCCACCAGCTTCAACGACCTCGAGAACACGCTCCGGCAGCACAAAGCCGCCAGCGCCCTCGTGGACCGCGCACTGTGCGACACCTCCGCCAAGCGACAGGAAAAGTGACCCGCGTGCCCGTCGTATCGGGCGCGGTGCGCCGAGAGATCGCCGAGTGCCGTGCCGCGCTCTCGCCGGGGCCCTGCCCTCAGGCGGGCCGGCCGGGTGCCGGGATGCGGGCCAGGAGCTCCCCGGCGAGCCGAATCAGCTGTGCGGTGATCTCCTCCGGGGAGCGCTGCGGACCCCCGTTCTCCCAGTGCGCCGCCACCGCGTCGATCACGGGGTTCAACTCCTCGCAGCGGCCATAGGCCTCTGCCACGTTGTAGAAGATGAGGGCGATGCCCTCCGCGGGGTCGAGCCAGCCGCCGACGATCTCGGAAGCCCACCAGCGGGCGAGCGCCAGCCGGCCTTCCCAGTACTCCTCGGGCGGGTGGAAGCCGAAGCCGAGCTCGTCCATCACCCGGCCGAACAACTCCGGGGCCAGATCGTGCTCGCAGCGGTTCAGCGCGGCGAGGTGCAGCAGCGACGGTGTGTCGAGACCGGCGCACAGGGCCCGCAGAGCAGCCTCGGTCAGAAGCCCGGCTTCACCGCGCTGTCCGTCGACCCACGCGTGGGCGATCTCCCGAAGTTCCTGCACCGCGTCGGCCGGTGTCGCCGGTGCTTCCCCCATCGACATGGCGGAATACTGCCACGTGCAGCCGGCAGCCGGAGACCGTCCCGATCAGGGCTGGACGTCGAATCATTCCTCCTCGGGCTCGTGGTCGCGTCCGTCCCGTGGGGCGAAGGCAGCGAGGGCCTCGGCGTCGGTCGCGCGGGCGTGCAGGAAGTAGTCGGCCCACGCGGCGATCTCGGGGTAGGAAGAGTCCTGGCGGAGCCGGTCGGCTGCGGCGTGGAGGTCGAAGTGGGTCGTGCGGAGTTCGACGCCCGGGCCCAGGAGGGCCCAATGGGCTCCGGTCCGTCCGTAGGGCATGCCGATGCTGCCGGGGTTGACCACGAGTCGGCCGTGAGCGAGGCGGACGAACGGCATGTGGGTGTGGCCGCAGACCACGGTGCGGATGTCGGAATCCACTCCGTCGAGGACTTCCTGCCAGCGGTCGAGGCGGGAGTCGACCAGCACGACCTCCTCGTCGTCGCGAGGGGTGGCATGGCAGAACAGCACCTTCCCCAGGCCGTTCACGGACAGGGACAGGGACGGTGGCAGCGAGCCGAGCAGGTCGAGATGGTCCTCGCGGAGCTGTTCGGCCGCCCAGGGGCCGATCGGATCGGGGATCGTGTCGCGTTGGCCCCGGCGGTATTCGAGGAGTTCACGGTCGGCGTTGCCGCTGACCCAGACGACCCGGTCGCCGAGGCTGGTCAGCAGGTCAAGAACCTGGGCCGGTTGCGGGCCGGCGGTGATGTCGCCGGTGAGCACGATGTGGTCGGCGGCGCTGACGTCGGGCTCGGCGAGCACTGCCTCCAGGGCAGGCAGCACTCCGTGGATGTCGGACAGGACGGCTACTCGGTTCAGCATGGTCACCACTGTGGGCCGAAGACCGCCGAACGGTGTGATCTTTCGCTCGGCGCGTAGTCGCCCCTGCCGCGCGGCAGGTCGGGCGGCGAGCCGGACCGGGAAAAGCCGGCCCGGGTGATGCCGGACGGGGCCCGTGCCGTCGTAGGCGGCGGTTCGCCGGTTCGGCAGGGCCCGGATCGAGGCGTGTGCGTGCGGACCCGCCCGTTCCGCCCGACCGGGTGAAGCCGGGGCTCGGCGCGGCGATGAGTCTGGCGTCGGCCGCCGGTCTGACTCTTGATGGAGAAAACCAACGCGTCTGGAGTACGGCATGGGCCTCATCCACATCGAGCTGTTCGCAACCCTCGATCTCGTCGGGCAGGCGCCCGGCGGCCCCGACGAGGACCCACTGGGTTTCCCGTTCGGCGGCTGGCAGGCGCCCTTGCTGGACGAGGTCTCCGGGGCACAGGTCGGTGCCGCGTACGAGGGCACGGACGCCCTCCTGCTCGGCCGGCGGACGTACGACATCTTCGCCGCCTACTGGCCGCACCAGGAGGGAGGCGAGGACAACGAGATCGCCACGCTCTTCAACCGCGTCCCGAAGTACGTGGCCTCCCGCGGCAGGCCCGACCTGTCATGGGCCGGGTCCGCACAGCTCGGCCCCGACCTGGCCGCGGCGGTGCGCGAGATCCGTGACCGGCACGAGCACGTGAAGGTCGTGGGGAGCCTGAACCTGGTGCAGAGCCTCCTGCGCGAGAAACTCTTCGACCGTCTGGACCTCTGGGTGCACCCGATCGTGCTCGGCGTCGGGAAGAAGGTGTTCGACGGCGGCGCGGTGCCCACCAACCTCACGCTCCTGGAGCCCCCGGCAGCCGGCCCGAAGGGCACCGTGTACCTGCGCTACGGGCTCGCCGACGGCACGCCCGCGACAGGGGACATGAGCGCTCCCGACCGCGGTCTCGGCAGCGACGACTGAGCCCACCCCGCGCCGGGCCGGTGAGGCTGCGAGGCGTCCGCCAGCCGGCTGCCCGGTGACACGACCCCACGCCGCAGATCAAGTCGTTGCCGCCCTTGCCGTCGATGCAGTCATTGCCGGGTGTGCCGATGACGTCGTCGCCCGGGGTGCCTGTGGTGCCGGTGACGGTCGCGGCGGCCTCGAAGCAGGTGGGCGCGGCGGCGGCCGGGTGGTGAGTCGGCGGCCCCCCGCGCCACGGCCCGGGCTCGCCGACAGGGCGTTCTGCGCGGCCGTCAGCCCGGCACCGACTCGGCCGGGTCAGCGCCGGGCTGTCACGGGATCCTGGTTCTCGGACACCCGAGAGGGTCTGCGGTTCAGCTGACGAACTCTTCGTCGCCGTAACGCACCTCGGCCGTGTTCCAGTCGATGCCCAGGTCCTTCGTGAACCTCTGCGCCAAGGGCAGGTCGTTCATCGGGGCGATGAGGATGAGCCGCCCGTCGAGAGTGACCGAGCCGCCTGCGAGCTCGTCGCGAGCGTCGGGGTTCGCGAGCAGTGCGTCGCGCAGACGAGCCGGGCTGACGCCCGGGGCCTGGATCTCGACCGCGTCGGTTTCGGGCGAGGTGCGGGGCAGGCAGCGGAAGGTCAGTACGGCCTCCTGGCGGTACTGCTTGGCGATGACGCCGGCGATGTGGTGCAGCCCGTCCCGGCCGACCCGGTGGACGTCGAACTCGCGCGTGCGCTCGTAGGTGGCCTGCTGAAGGTCGTCGGACCAGAAGACGCCGTCGAGGAGTTGCGAGGCGCCCGGCCTCGCGCCGTTGGCCTGGATGATCCCGCGTACCTCCTGATCGAAGCGCGTCAGGCGGGTCTTGAGCCGGGGGTCGGCCGGATCCGTGATGATCGCGGTGTTGTTCGTGGCGAAGACCTCGCCCGCTGGGCAATCCCGTTCCGCCGGCCTCGCCTGTGCGCCTCCCGCGCCCGCAAGACCCAGCGTGAGGGCGCAGAGCGTGACCAGGACGCGCAGCCGCCGCCGTACGATGACGTTCTTCATGGCGTGATCAACGAGCTTCGGCGGCGTTCGTTGCGTCTGCCACAGGTCCTCGCGCTGCTCTGAAGGCGCTCACCCCGTGACGTTCAGGACGATCTTGCCTTGGAGGTGCCCCCGCTCGGCGCGGGCATGGGCGGCGGCCGCGTCGCGCAGCGGGAAGACGCTGTCGACAGCTACGCGGACCCGCCCGGTGACCGCCGACCGTGTCGACCAGCAGGTCCACGTCGCGGGCGACCTCCGGCGGGCGTTCGGGTGTAGGCGGCGAACCGGTCGACGCCCAGGCCCAGAAGGAACTCCTCGTGCCGTCCGGAGGCGACGCCGATCACCTACCGGAGCAGTGCTCCGGTTGCCAAAGGTAAGGTGCCGTATGCCCATTGGGTCGCGCTCCGGCAAACTGCGCGCACCGCGCACCGACGCGCGGCGCAACCGCGACTCATCCTGGAAGTGGCTGCGGAGGCCGTAGCGGAACAGGGAACCCCGGCCTCCCTGCGGGAGATCGCCCGGCGCGCCGACATCGGCCTCGGCACGTTCTACCGGGCACTTCCCGAACCGTGACGCCCTGCTGGAGGCCCTGCTGCACCGCCGCTTCACCCACCTCGCCGAGCGGGCGGACGCCCTCGCCGCCACCCCGCCGGAGCGTGGCTGGCCGAGTGGCTGTACGAGTTCACCCTCGGTGCGGGCGCCTGCCAGGGCCTGTCGGCCGTGAAGGGCGGGACGGGACGGCGGCGCTGGGAGTGAATCCTTTCCGGGCCTGTCCGCCTCTTGTGTGTGTTCCGGCCGGACGGGCCGGCAGAACCGGAGGAGACACCCATGATGGTTACCGGTCTCGCGGCGATCGGAGCGCTGCTCGTGGGCGCGTGTGCCTGGCATGTGATGCGGCGTTACAAGGGCCGAAGCTGACGATGAACACGAACCCACGTTTTCGTTGGCCGGACGAGCGGCTCATCAAGGCCGCCCAGGACGGTGATGTCACGTCGCTCACCACCGTGGTGATGGAATCGCAGCCGCATGTGCGCAGGTTCGCGCTGTCGCTGTGCGCCTCACCGCAGGACGCGGAGGACGCGGCCCAAGAGGCGCTGATCATCCTCTATCGGAAGATCGGCACCTTGCGTGCCACGGGCGCGCTTGCCTCGTGGATGTTCCGGATCGTGCGCAACGAATGCCTGCGGCAGGTACGGCTGCTCCTCGCGTCGAGCGGCGAGGCGCCGGCCGAACCGGAGGGGCCCGTGCAGCCGTCCGCCGAGGAGGCGGTGCTGCACAGGCTGGAGGCGGAGCGGATCGCGGCCGCGGTCTCGGCTCTGCCCCGCGACCAGCGACAGGTCCTGATCATGCGGGACGTCCAGGGCCTGCCGGGCAAGACCGTCGCCCGCGCGCTCGGTCTGAGCACGGCCGCGATGAAATCGCGGCTGCACCGAGCCCGCGCGGCGCTGCGGCACGCACTGGAAGCGACCGGCCAGACATCAGATCAAGCCGTCGGCCGACCGGCCGCAGGAGGAGGTTCACCATGAAGGTCGTGAATGCGGTGAAGCCCATGCCGGAGGCCAAGGAACCGGCGACCGCGCACTCCCTGGCGCCGGGGTCGAACTTCGCCAGCAAGTCCGTCCCGCGCCACCTGGCGCGTGGCGCCATCGGATTCGGGCTGATCGTCGGCTCCATAGCCCTGGTGCCCGTCGCCGGCCCGGCCACCCTGCTGGCGGCCCCGTTGGCTCTGATCGCCTTCCGCGGCTGCCCCACCTGCTGGCTGGTCGGCCTGGCTCAGACCGTTTCCCGGGGCCGCCTGGAGCGCCGGTGCGTGGGCGGCGTCTGCACGCTCACCAAGGCGCACCCGGCGGCAGAGCGTGTCGGCGCGGGCCGGGAAACAGGCCGTTGAGCTCGGCCTCGGTCCATCAGGTGTCTCAGCGCCCGGCGGGGCGAGCAGGACGAGCGGGGCGGACGGGGCGGACCGGGAGCGTCTCGGTGCTGTTGCCGATGAAGCTGCGCTGGTGGGGCAGTTCGGTTTCGGGGACGGCGAGGTCGAGGTCGGGGAAACGGGTGAAGAGCGCCTCCAGGGCGATCGTGGCCTCGAGGCGGGCGAGCGGGGCGCCCATGCAGTAGTGCGCGCCGTGGCCGAAGGAGAGGTGGCGGGCGGTGCCGGGGCGGGTGACGTCGAAGCGGTCGGCGTCCGGGCCGTGGAAGGTCTTGTCGCGTCCGGCGGCGGTGTAGCCCGCCAGGACGGGGGTTCCCTGGGGGATCACGGAGTCGCCGAGGGGCAGGTCGCGGGTGGGGTAGCGGAACGGGAACCAGCTGACCGGGCTGTCCCAGCGCAGCGTCTCGTCCACCACGTCCGACCAGGTCGCCATGCCTTCCAGGACCAGCGCCAGCTGGTCGCGGTGGGTGCACAGGGCCCGTACGGCGTTGCTGATCAGGTTGAGGGTGGTCTCGTGGCCCGCGACCAGCATCAGGCGCATCGTGCCGATGAGTTCGGCCTCGCTGAGCCGGTCGCCGTCGCCGTCGCCGTCGCGGGCGGCTATCAGGGCGCTGGTGAGGTCGTCGCCGGGGGCGGCCCGGCGGGCGGCCGCGATCGTGCCGAGCAGCTCGACGAGCTCGCGCACCGCGGCCATCACCTCCGCCGGGGTGGTGTCCGTGGCGATGATCACCGTGTAGGTGAGGTCGTGCAGCCGGCCCCGGTGCTCGGGGTCCACGCCGAGCAGCTCGCAGATCACGCTCAGCGGGAGCGGCAGCGCGAAGTGGGTGCGCAGGTCCGCGATGCCGTCGGGGTCCTCGGCGGCGGCTCGGGCGAGGTCGTCGAGGAAGCCGCCGGTCAGCTCCTCGATGCGCGGCCGCAGACGCTCCACCTGGCGGGCGGTGAAGGCGTTGCCGACGAGGGAGCGCAGCCGGCGGTGGTCGGCACCGTCGGCGGTGTGCATGCCCTGGGCGTTGGCGAAGACCCGCAGCGGCCAGTCGGCGGGGATCGTGCCGTCGCTCAGAGCCGGGCAGTGGCGGGCGTCCTTGGCCACGTCGGGGTGGGACAGGAACTCCTTGAGCGCGTCGTGCCCCAGGACCACCGCGGCGGGTACGCCGCCGGGCAGGACGATGTCCGCGACGGGCCCCCGGGCCCGCAGACCCTCGTTCAGGGCGTGCGGGCAGCCGCCGACGGGATCGACGACGTGGGCGGGCGTGGGCGCGGGGGTATGGGTGGACAAGCGGGAGCTCCTGACTGACCGTGATGAACGAATACCGGCCAACAGTGCGACGCCGGAGGCCGGTTGTACAAGTCAGTGTCGGCCTGCGCCTCCGCCGGCGACCCAGCCGCCGAACCGGCCATCGAGTACTCCCCGCGCCAGGTGAGGTCCGTGGTCTGACCCAGGGACGATCGGTCACCACCCCGTTCGTGGCCGATACTGCCTGCATGGGGGATCACGACACCGTCCAGGTACGTCTCCGCGCCGCCCTGCACGCGGACGACCCGTGGACCGCGCTGTACGGGCTGAACATCGACCGCGCTCGCGGTCTCGCCGAGGCGGTCGAGGAGCTGTACCGATCGGACGCCGACCGGGCCGTCCTCCGCCCGTACCTCACCCGGCTGTTCCGGAACCTTGGCGATTCCGGCGACGCGGTGCTGCTGCGTTTGCTCGCCGGGCCCGCGCTCGCCGCCGACGACCGCCAGGACCTGCTGCGGGCCGCCGTGGCGCGCGGGCTGCGGCTGCCCGCCGAGCTGCTGCACCCGTACGCCGAGGAGGCCACGGCGTCCGGCACGGGCGCCGCCTGTGCCGCCCGCTCGCGCGCCCCCGAGCTCGTCGACGCGATGGGGCTGTCCGGCGACCTGTCCTTCGCGCCGCGCCTGGGCGCCCTCCTCAAGGACCCGGCGGCCCCGCGCGGCCGCGTCGCGCTCGCGCTGGGCCGCCTCGGTGCCCGAGAGTGGACGGTCCCGATCGCCGAGGGGCTGTCCGAGGTGTCCGGGCTCGACCACACCGCGTTCACCGTCGCCCTGGAGCTGATGGGTGATGCCGCCGCGGTCCCGCACCTGCTTCGATGGCTGGCCGGGAGCGGCGAGGAGCGGGTGCACGACGTCCACCTCGCGCTCGTACGGCTCACCGGACGCGACCCGCTCCTGCCGGAGGGGGTGGGCGGGGCGGCTTACGCGGGGGCCGTACGTGCTGCCTGGGCCGCCTGGGACTCATGGGCCGCACGGGCCGACGGCCGCCCCGAGCGTCCTGCCTTCGCGGTGCGGGACCTCGTCGTGGAGTCGGGCGCGCGGGCCCGGTTCTCCGTGGACGGAGGTGCGGGCCGGATCCAGGTCTCCTTCGACCCGCCGGTGCCCGGCTCCACCTGGCCGCGCTGGGACCGGTCACTGACGTTCGACCGTAAGCCCTTGTACGGGGTCGGCTCGCCCTGTGACACCTGCGAACTGGGCCTGAGATTGCTGGACTGGCCGGACGACGGCGCTTCCCGGATCGCTGCCCGCATGCGCGGACGGCTGGCCGACCTGGACCGGCTCGACGCCGCGTTGTTCGTCGAATGGGGTCCCGTGCTCGGCGAGCTGGAGACGGGTCACTACCGCGCCCTTCTGCTCGACCTCCCACTGGAGCGGGTGGACGAGCCGGCCGCGTCATGGTGGTACCGGCGAACGGCGGCCCGGGCGGAGGCGGACGGCGACGACTCCGAATACGGCGACGACCGTCCCGAGGACCACTGGCCCGGCGTCGCGCACTTCCAGCTCACCGCGCCCGTTCCGGGTGGCCGCGTACCGCACACGTACGGCGCGCTCCTGCCCTCGCAGTCGCCTGAGGCGCTCGACACGGCGACCGTCGCCCGCCACGCGGCCGCCGTCGCGGCGGGGGAGCGGCCCGCCGCCGTGGTCCTCGGCTGGATCGACGACCGATACGTGGAGGCCCGGCACGAGGAGCGGTGGCTCGTCGGCGTGGTGCTGGACGGTCACCACCGGCTCGCCGCGTACGCGGCCGCCGGAGTGCCGGCCCGGGTCCTCCTGATCGCCCGGGTGGGCGAGGGCTGTGGCGCGGACGGCGGCCTGGAGGGTCTGGCGGAGGTGTCCGCTGCGTACGGCTGCGGGGACTGATCCGATCGGCCACGACCGCACCGGCCGCGACCGCGAGCCGACGGCCGGTCACGTGACGAGCGGTCAGGTCCCGCTCCCGCTCCCCGGGGGACGGCCGCGTGGTCAGGCGCCGCTCCCGCTCCCGGGCGTACGGCCGCTCGGCCGGTCGCTCGGTTCTGCCCTGCGCGGTTCGCCGCGGTGACGCGGGGAGCGCGCCCGCTCGTCCCCCTGAGTGGTCGTCATGACTCCCCGCGAAAAACCCTTGCGCAATGGTCAAGAATCGTTGACCATTGCTCGCATGCCTACCGACGATCTTCCAGAGACGTTTCACGTCACCACTGACGAGCAGCTACGCGCCGTCTCCAACCTCACGCGCCACCGGATCATGGCCGTACTCCGCTTCGAGCCCGCGACGATCACGCAGATCGCCGAGCGGGTGGGCCTCGCGAAGGGGAGTTCCAGCTACCACGTACGGCTGCTCGAACGGGCCGGCCTGGTGAAGGTCGTCCGAACGCGGAAGGTGCGAGGCGTCACCGAGCGGTACTACGCGATGGCCGCGCGGGCGATCGAGCTGCCGGATCCGGGCGAGGGAGGACCGGACGTGCTGATGCGCCACGCGGTGGCGGACCTGGAGGCGGCGCCGGCGGGCGGAGAGCGCCACGTACGGATGGCGCATCTGCGGCTCACCGACGAGCAGTTCGCCGAACTCGGGGCGAAGCTGGGGGCGCTGGCGGACGAGTACCGCGAGCTGTCCGATCCGTCGCTGCCGGACACGTCGCTCGTCTTCGCGCTGTTCCACCCGGCATCGCGCAACCAGCCCGAAGGGGAGGCCAAGTGACCTCAGACGTTCAGAAACTGCCGACCGGCTTCGGACGGCTGTGGACCGCGCAGACCGTCTCCTCGCTCGGCGACGGCGTCATGCATGCCGCGCTGCCGCTGCTCGCGCTGACGCTGACGCGGGATCCCATGGCGCTCGCCGTCGTCACGGCCGCCGGAACGCTGCCGTGGCTGCTCTTCGGGGTGCTCGGCGGCGCACTGGTGGACCGCTGGGACCGCCGCCGCACGATGTGGGTCACCGACGCGGCGCGTGCGGTGCTGCTCGTGATACCGGCGGCTGCGGCCGCGCTCGACATGCTGAGCATTCCCCTGCTCGCGGCCGTCGCCTTCCTGCTCGCCCTCGGCGGACTCTTCTTCGACACGGCCGCCACGGCCTATCTGCCGGATCTGCTCGGCCGTCACCCCGCACTCCTGGAGCGCGCCAACTCCCGCCTCCGCGGCACCCAGACCGCCGCCTCCGGCTTCGCGGGACCGCCTGCGGGCAGCGCCCTGCTCGCACTCGGGCGCGCGGTTCCGCTGCTCGCCGACGCGGCGTCGTTCGCGCTCTCCGCACTGCTCGTACGCTCGCTGCCCGCCACGCCCCGGCCCGTGGCGGAGGCTCGTGAGTCGCTGCTTCGACAGGCGCGGGCCGGAGCCTCGTACGTCTTCCGTGACCGCTTGCTGCTCGGGCTCGCGCTCCGCCCGGCGGTCGGGAACATCGCCTTCCTCGCCGTGGAGACCGTCCTCGCGCTCTTCGCGCACGACCGCCTCGGCATCGGCACCTTCGGCTTCGGTCTGCTCCTGACGGCGGAGGCCACCGGCGGCCTGCTCGGCGCGGGCATCGCCTCGTTCCTCGGCCGGCGCCTCGGCACCGGCACCGCGCTGATCTGCACAGCCGCCGTCGAGGGGCTCGCCGTCCTGGGCCTGGCCGCTGCCCCGAACCCGTACGTGGCCGGTCTGGCGCTCGCCGTCTGCGGGGCCGCCATGGGCGCCACGATGGTGCTCGGGCCCTCCCTCCGGCAGGCGATCGTCCCGGCCCACCTCATGGGCAGGGTCGCCTCCACCTCCCGCATGCTGGCCATGTGCGCCGCCCCCTTCGGGGCTTTCGTCGGCGGCTGGCTGGCCACCACCTACGACATCCGCACCCCGCTGTACGCGGCTGCCGGCCTCCTCCTGGCGATGACGGCCGTCACGGCGTCCATGACCGACAACCGCCGGATCGAAGCGGCGCTGAGTGCCGCCGCCCCCGCCGCGGATCCCGATCCCCAGGCGTCCCGGGACCGCGCCCAGGAGAGTGCAGCTGACCTGGTGTGACGGGTGTCGGGGGCCGGGAAGGCGCAGGCTCTGCCCGGGGTCGCCGGGTTCGCGCTCGCCCGTAGCGATCCACGGAGGTCACTCAAGGGCTCGGTAGCCCGGTGACGGATGAGCCAACGCGGGGTGTTCCCCTACGTACCCCTCGCCATGGATCGCCAGCATCGCCCAGTGCCATGCCTCGTCGTGGAATATCAGCCCGCGGCACGGAGCCCTAGCCGGTTCGTACGGGTATCGCTCCAAGGCGGCCTCCTCGGCCTCCTTCGGACCCAGCCCGCCGTGATGCCGCATCACCCATGCGTAAGAGCGCCGCTCGGACTGCAGGCAGTCGAGATACTCGGCTTCGTTCCATGTCACGGCTCAACGGTAGACCGGTCGCGGATGACGACCTGCCGACGCGGGGCGGTCGCGTACCGGAGCACGGGTGTCGAGCCCCGACCCAGGTGTCGGAGAGACGCGCGGCGTGGGTGACCAATGGTGGGGGAGTGCTGAAAGCCCTTCCGCAGCCCCTGGATAATGTGGGTCTCGGTGGTGGGCCCGGGCCTGCTTCGCGGGGAACGTTCTCGCGATGGACGTCGTCCGGGTAGGCATACGATCAAGCTTCGGGGGCGGGCAGTTCATGGTGCTGAGGGGCAAGTACGGCGCGCACATAGCCATGGTCGCCTCGGCCGTCGTGCTCAGTCTGACGGCGTGGGGGGCGACCATGCTGACAGACCACGAGGTCGACGCTCAGGCGCGGGCGAGGGCCGGGGGCCGGCCGGACGCGCGGGTTCCGGCGAAGCCTCAGGGCCGGCCCGAGCGGCCGGTGCGCATACCCGAGAGCATCGCGCACGCGGCCGAGGCCGGCGGCAGGTCGGTGAACATCACCATCGACGATGGCCCGGACCCGCGCTGGACGCCGAAGGTGTTGAACGTGCTGAAGGAGAACGGGGTCAAGGCGGTGTTCTGCATCGTCGGGCCGCGTGCGCAGGAGCACCCGGAGCTGGTCAAGAGGATCGTCGCGGACGGGCACCGGCTCTGCGACCACACGGTGTCCCACGACACCTCGATGGACAAGAAACCCGTCGCCTATCAGCAGCGGCAGATCCTGGACGCGCAGAAGATGATCGAGGACGCGGCCGGCGGAGCGAGGGTCGAGTACTACCGGGCGCCGGGTGGCGCCTTCACCCCGGACAGCAGGCGTATCGCCGCCGCTGCGGGGATGCGACCCCTTGGCTGGAACGTCGACACCAAGGACTTCGAGCGGCCCGGCACGGCGTCCATCGTCAGCACCGTGAAGCACGAGCTGCCCAACGGTCCGACGATCCTCTTCCACGACGGTGGCGGCGACCGCAGCCAGACGGTCGCAGCCCTCGAACAGGTGCTGCCCTGGCTCAAGCAGCAGGGCCACTCCTTCAGCTTCCCGGTGCGGACCACTCCCTGACGAGGACGGAGAACGTGCCGCTCGTCCCGCACCCGCTGCCGGACAGGCCCACGCCCATCTGTCGCGCGGGGCGTCGTGGAGGTCCGCGACCAGCCGCTGGGCTGTGCGGTGGCCGCTGGACCTCTCATCGGGGGGTGTTCATCGGTTCGGGTTCCGGAAGTGGGCGAGCGTCCTGGTGAGGGATTTGAGCGGTGAGGCGTTCTGTTTGACCGCCGGTGCGGGCGCCTGGGGCGCGTCGGCGCTGTTGGTCGCCTCCGCGAGTGCCGCGAGCGCCGACTCGGCTGCTTCCCGGTAGAGGTCGCAGGATGCCGTCATGGCTTCAAGCGCCTTGGCGTACCGGGTGACCATGGCCCGCGCGTGGACGAGTTCCTCGTCCGGCGTGTACAGGTGCCAGCCTTGGCGCAGTCGTGTCACGGCCTGTTCGGCGTCAGCCGGCATCGGCTGCGTCAGCGCGGCGAATTCCACGATTTTGTCGAGGAGTTCGGTCGGCTGTGTGCCGTCCAGGAAGACGTTGCGTACGGTGAAGCGCTCCGCGTCGTACTCCGGAACCTGCGGTGTGGTGGGCAGGACGACGGCGCCGCCCCGCGGTATCCCGACTCCCAGCTCACGTTTCATCACGAAGTCGGCGGTCAGTGCCTGCTCCGGTGCGGCCCGGTGCTCGACCACCCGGTGTCGCAGGCTCGGCGGCAGGAACGCCGTGACCGGCCGCCGCCCCAGCGCGTCCGGTGTCATCGCCTCGTGCACCACGACATGGATGAACCAGCTGTGCCGGGTGGAGTCGCGCAGCCGGCGGCGCAGCTCGTCGTCGTCCTTCGGCAGCGGGTTCGCCGCGCGCAGGCGTACGCCCGGCACCGTGTCGTGATCCCATGCGATCTGGTCGCTGTCGGGCCAGAAGACGGTGGCGGGTGAGGGCCAGCCCGTTTCCCAGGCCCGTTCCGCCTCGGCGGCGAGGACCCAGGTGACGCCCTCGCTCTTCATACGGCGGGACTCGGGCTCGTACGTGGTCAGTTGCGCGCGCACCGTGACCTCGTCGGCCACGCGCCAGCGAGCCTCGAAGACACGACGGGCCAGCGGGCCGGGATCGGCGGACTCGTCCCGGGGGTAGAGGTCGGTGGACCGGGCCGCCTCGACGGGGTCGAGGTCCAGGAATTCGTCGATCACCCCAGCGGCCTTGAGGGCGATCAGATTGCGCCGCACGTCCCGCTCGGGCTCGGGCCCGAGGTGACGTCCACGTCCGAGCCACGTGGTGTCGGGGACGATGGTCGGTGGAGTGCTGTTCTTGGCCATGGAACCGTTCGGTGGGTGAGCAGGGCCAGACCAGTATGGTCTGCGGCCCGGGCAGCGGGCGATACCCCGTCCACGCCATGGGCGATGAATTCCGGACCCGCGTGTTCGAACCGGTGGGGGAGCGGGCACGGGCGTGGAGGAGGGGGATCCGCCGCTGGAGGTCGCACCATGAACGCACCCGCAGGTCACCGCCCGCGCGCCGCTGTCGTCACGGGAGCCGACTCCGGTATCGGCCGGGCCACCGCCGTCCGGCTCGCGGCCTCCGGGATGGACGTGGGGATCACCTGGCACCGCGATCTCCAGGGCGCCGAGGACACGGCGCGGGAGGTACGGGCCCACGGCCGGCAGGCCTTCGTCGAGCACGCGGACCTGACCCGGCTGCCGGACGCCGCCGAGGTCGTCGACGTGCTCGCCGACCGGCTGGGCCGCGTGGACGTTCTGGTCAACAACGCCGGCACCGGCACGGCCACCCCGTTCCTCGACCTGGATCACGACACCGTGCGAGAGGTGATCGACGTCGATCTCGTAGGCCCGCTCTTCTGCGCCCAGCGGGCGGCGCGCCGCATGATCCGCCAGGGCGACGGGGGCCGGATCGTCAACGTCACCTCTGTGCACGAGCACCAGCCCCGCGTGGGCGCCGCCCCATACTGCGCGGCCAAGGGGGGCCTGGGGCTGCTGACGCAGGTCATGGCACTGGAACTGGCCGAGCACGGCATCACCGTGAACGCCGTCGCTCCGGGAGAGATCGCCACTCCCATGACGGGGCAGGAGGACATCGACGTGACCACCCGACGGCGCCCCGGTGTCCCGTTGGGGCGGCCCGGGGACGCGCGCGAGGTGGCTGCCGTGATCGACTTCCTGGCCGGGCCGGACGCCTCGTACGTCACCGGCGCGTCCTGGGCCGTCGACGGCGGGATGCTGCGGATGGGCCCGATGGCCGGCTCTCACCTCCAGGGCGACTCCTGGCGCCAGGCCTGACACAACGGACGCCCGGTCGACCGCCTCGACGACGCCCGGGTTCCCACGGTTGCAGCTCCGCGGTGCGCCCGCGCGGGAAGACGACACGGGGCTCGCCTCGTGAGTCGAGCCCGCGACGCGCGTGCCGCCCGGATCGGCTGGGGCTTCTTCACCCAGGCCGTCCCCCCGCCGCACGCCGACGGCATACCGGCGTCCTCGCGGCCGCGTCGGGTCGCGAGAGCGCGGATCAGCTCACCAGGTTCGGGCGAGCAAGTGCGTGAACAGCGTCTCCAGTTGCTGTACGGCCGGGGGCGTCAGCGGTGTGTCGTGCAGGGCGTGGCGGGCGGTGTCCAGGTGGCGGCGCGCCTCGTCGCGGGTTGCCGACCGGCCGCCGGCCTTCTCCACCAGAACTGCGACGTGGGCGGCCTCGTCGTCGTCCATCCGCCCGGTGGCCGTGAGGAACGCCGCGAGTTCGCGTGCGGCCCCGTTTCCTCCGGCCAGAGCCGAGAGGACCGGGTACGTCTTCTTGCCCCGGAGCAGGTCCGCGTGGACGGGCTTGCCGGTCACGGCCGGGTTGCCCCAGATGCCGAGGATGTCGTCCACCGCCTGGAAGGCGAGGCCGAGATGACGCCCGGCTCGTTCGAGCGCGGTCACGGTGCGGTCGGGGGCGCCGCCCAGGATCGCGCCGAGCGCGAGCGCGCACCCCAGCAGGGCACCCGTCTTCTGGTCGGCCATCGAACGGTACTCGTCAGGGCCCACCGCTCCGGGCCCGTACCACGGACGGTCCTCGAAGCGCAGGTCCTGCGCCTGGCCGGTCACCAGGGTGTTCAGAATCCTGCACAGGCACCGGACCGCGGCTCCCGTGTGCCGGCTCCGGGCCTCGGCCAGGGTCGACACGGCCTGGGCGAGGAGCGCGTCGCCGGCGAGAACGGCCGGGCCCGTCCCGTACGTCTTCCAGACCGCCGGACGCTGTCGGCGCAGTGCGTCGGCGTCCATGATGTCGTCGTGGAGCAGCGAGAAGGTGTGGACGAGTTCGACGGCCACGGCTCCCGGGACGGCGTCGGCGCCGTCGGCCCCGACGGCCTCTGCTCCGAGCACGGCCAGGGCCTGCCGCACTCCCTTGCCCTCTGACCCGCCCGGGTCCGGCGTCCCCGACGTGTCGGACCAGCCCAGTGCGTACGCCGCCATCTCACCGGTCCAGGGGTGCAACCTGCCCACCGCCTCCGCCAGCGCCGGCCGGACCAGTGCGCGGCAACGGTCCAGGACGGCGGACGGCGAGGGGTGGTGAGGGCGGGGCGGGCTCATCAGCGCGGCGCCCGCGGGACCGGCGGCGGACGAGCCGGCAGGTGTGCCCACGCGTGCACGGGCCGGCGACGACGGCTTCGGCAGGGCGTTCATCGCAGCCCCTCCACGTCCGCCGCCCGCAGGGCCTCCGCCCCGACCGTCGGCAGCACCGGCTCCGCCGCCGCCCCCTCACCGGCCTGGTCCGGTAGCGGCCCGACCCCGAGCTCGGCCGCGGCCTTGTCCACCATGTCCCGGGCGTGCCGTAGCCCGATGCGGTCCAGCGTCGAGCGCAGTTCGGCGAGTTCCGCGGCGGTGTGCGCGGCCGCACGGCCGAGGCGGGCCTCGGCCTTGACCAGACCCAGCCTGGACAGCGCCGTCCCGCGCGGCTCCTCCATCTCGCGGAACTCCTCCAGCGCCTGCGCGTACAGCTCGCGGGCCTGCTCGTAGCGGCCGGCCCGGTACAGGACGTTGCCCCGCATCTTGTGGTTGTAGGCGAGCGCGCTGGAGAGGCGTATCTCCCGGCAGGCCTCCTCTGCCTGCGAGAGCAGCGACAGGGCGCGGTCCACGTCCCCGTCGCGTACGGACACCACGTCGGCGATGCCCCGCAGGGCCCACGCCCAGCCGCGCCGGTCCTCGGCGCGCGACGCCGTCTCGGCCGCCTCCTCGAACAGGGCAAGGGCCTTGTCGTACGAGCCCGTGTTGCGGTGCATCTGCGCGATGCCCTCCAGCGCCCACACCGTGTGCCGGGCCTCGCCGCGGCGGCGGGCTTCGGCGAGCAGCTGCTCGTGGAGCCGGCCCACGGCCTCGTAATCGCCCTGGATGCGCCCGGTCTCGGCGAGCCCCGCCAGCGAGTAGCCCCGCACGACGACGTCCCCGCCCCGCTCGCCCGCCTCGGCGGCGAGCCGCAGGAGCCGGTACGCCAGCCGGAACGCACCGCGCTGGCGGGCCAGCGTGCCGCCGCTCCACAGCGCCCACGCCATCGCCCCTTCGTGACCGGCCGAACGCGCCGCCCGATAGCTCGCCTTCCACGCTCGGTCGGCCTCCGCGATCCGCCCGAGCCTGCGGCACGCCTCCGCCACGGCCAGCCCGCACCGCGCCATCTCCCGCAGGTCCCCGGCCCGTTCCGCCGCCTGGAGCTCCTCGACGCCCCGGGCGAGCACCTCGGGCAGCGAGGCGTTCACCGACAGCGACCCGAGCGTTCCCTGATACTCCGGCGCGGACGCCTTCGCCCGCCTCGTCTCACGCACCTGACCTGCCATCACAACCTCCTCCGGTCGGCCCGACGATCAAGCCGACGCGAGGGGGGAGACGGTGTCGGCGGTGCCGGGTTCCGTATCGGCCGGAAAGTCCGTCTGCGTATGGGCGGCGGGTCATCCTCAAGTGCTACGCGGCCGCCGGAATCTCCTCAACGCGACGGACACCAGGGCCTGGTGGCGGCGGCACCGTCCGCACGTGCGTCTGCTGCCGGTGCCGGCGGGGCCGCCGGTCGCCCGCCGCCTCAGTAGGACGGCAGCCCTAGCGGGACCCGGCCCGTGGCGCGGCCGTGTTCGTCCAGGAGCCAGGCCATGCGTTTCGGTGAGTGCAGGGACACCGTGCGGTCCTTGACCTCCAGGGCCGGGAAGCGGTCGGCCAGGAGGGCTTCGAAGGGGTCGACCGCGCCGAGGCCGTGCAGCCAGACGAGGACGAGGAGGTTGTACGGGCCGCTCACCGACACGCACATGCGGACCTGCTCGAACCGGGCCAGCGCGCTGCCGGTCTGCTCCAGGAGGGCGTGCGGCACCGACGTCCGGTAGATCACCATCGTGGACAGGCCCGCCAGCGGGTGGGCCAGGTCGCAGCGCAGGGTGATGTCACCGTCGCGCATCAGCCGCTGGAGCCGGCGACGCGCCGAGTGCTCGCTCATGCCCGTCAGCGCGCCGAGCTCCGCGTACCCGAGCCGCCCGTCGCCGCCGAGCGCGGCGATCAGTGCCTGATCCGACGGTGCGGGCCGCTGGTGGAGGTGGGTGCTGTACGTCCGGGGGCGTGCGGCCTCCTGTTCGTCGAGTCCGGCCCGTACCGCCGGGTTCATCGCCCGCATGCGCCAGTCGCGCCCCTCCCCGTACAGCGTGATGCCCAGCCGGGTGCGGGTGGAGCGGACCCCGCGCAGACCGCCGATCCCGCGGTGTACGGCGCGGCCCAGCGAGGGCAGGTCGGGGGCGGCCACGGACAGGAAGAGGTCGAAGTCGCCGGCCGTCTCGTCGACGCTGAACACCCACGGCAGCGCCGTCACCGCGGCGCTCACCCGGTCGAAGGCCCGCGCTCGGCACCGCACCTCCACATAGGCGACCGTCGCGGTCTTCGCCGCGTCGTACGCCGTGACCCAGGCCAGGCCCTCGGCGCGCAGCCGTTCGAAGCGGCGGGCCGCCGTCGTCGCGTCCACCCCGAGCGCCTTCCCGATCCGGGTCCACGGCGCCCGGGGCGCGGCCTGCAGGGCGTCGACCAGCGCGAGATCCAGCTCCGAGAAGCCCGCGGGCGGCCGGCTCCCGCTGGAATCCGGCGTGACCGGGCTCTGGGAGAGGCTTTCCTGCAATTCGGGAGGGTTCTCGCTCACACGCCGGATCGTAGGGGCACTTCCCGGCCGACGACCAGTTTCGGCCACCGGTGAGAGGAGTGCCGTGACTGCTCCGCCCCTGCCCCTTGCCCCCGCCGCCGCCCCCGCCCACCGCAGGACCGTCCGGATCACGGTCGTCCTGCTCTTCGCCGCCTGGCTGGTCGACTACGTCGACCGGCTCGTGATCAACCTCGTCCTGCCCTCCATCGGCGCCGAGTTCCACGTCGACCGCACCCAGCAGGGCCTCGTCGTCTCCGCCTTCTTCCTCGCCTACGCCCTCTGCCAGCTTCCCGGCGGCATGCTCGCCGACCGCTTCGGCGGCCGGCGCGTGACCCTCTGGGCGCTGCTGTCCTGGTCGGTCTTCACCGCCGCCACCGGCTTCGCCTGGTCGTTCGCCGTACTGCTCGCACTGCGCTTCGCCTTCGGCGTGGCCGAGGGCGTCTTCCCGCCCGCCTCCATGAAGGTCCTGGCCGAGCGCACCCGGCCCGAGGAGCGCATGGGCGCCAACGGAGCGGTCATGAGCTCCAACGCGATCGCCGCCGTCATCACCCCCCTCACCGTCGCCCCGCTCGTCGCCGTCTTCGGCTGGCGCTCGGCCTTCTGGTCCACGGCCGCCCTCGGAGTCCTGGCCTTCGCCGCCGTCCGCTTCCGGCTGCCCGCGCCGCTTCCCCGGACGGGGGCCACGACCGCGGGCGGCGAGGGCGAGGCGGGGCCCGAGGCCGGCGAGGCGGGGCCCGAGGCCGGCAGAGCACGTCCAGCCCTCCGAACCGTCCTCGGCATGGGCGTCCTCTGGCGCTTCGCCCTCATGATGTTCGGCTACAACACCATCATCTGGGGCCTCAACACCTGGGTCCCCTCGTACCTCTCCGAGGAGCGCGGGGTCTCCCTCACCTCGGCCGGAGCCCTCCTCGCCGTCCCCGCCCTCGGCGCCGCGCTCGCCACCGTCCTGGGCGGGCGGCTCTCCGACCGGCTCGGCGGACGCCACCGGACGGTCGTCGTCCCCGGCATGGCCGTCGCCGCCGTCGCGCTGCTCCTGATGGCGAACGCGCGGTCCGTCCCCGGCTTCGTCGTCTTCGGCACCCTCGCCGTCTTCGCGGCCTCCATGGCGTACATGCCGATCTTCGCCGTCCCACTGGCCGGACTCGCTCCGGAGCACGTGGGCGTGGGCAGCGCCGTCGTCATCCTCGGCGGCCAGGTCGCCGGGATGATCGCGCCGCCCGTCATGGGCGCGCTCGCCGACGCCTTCTCCTTCCAGGTCGCCTTCGGCTTCCTGGTGCTCGGCGCGGTGATCGCCGCCGCCATGGCCTGTCTGACCCCGCAGGACGCGGACGCCTTCCGTGCCGCCGCCGACCGCGCGCCCCGCCCCTCCCACACCGCAAAGGAAACCGCATGACCCCCGACGCGACCGTCCACCCGCTGCTCGCCGGCCTCGACGAGCGCCTGCCCGAGCTGCGCGCCCTCTACGAGGACCTGCACGCCCACCCCGAGCTGTCGTTCCAGGAGTTCCGTACGGCAGGCATCGTGGCCGAGCGGCTGCGCGCGCAGGGCTGGGAGGTCACCGAGGGCGTCGGACGCACCGGCGTCGTCGGCGTCCTCGCCAACGGCGAGGGACCCGTCGTGCTGCTGCGCGCCGACATGGACGCCCTGCCCGTCAAGGAGGAGACGGGACTGCCGTACGCGTCCACCGCCACCGGCATCGACCCGGACGGCATCGAGGTGCCGGTCATGCACGCGTGCGGGCACGACATGCACGTCACCTGTCTGCTCGGTGCCACCGGGCAGCTCGCCGCTCGGCGCGACGGCTGGCGCGGCACGGTCGTCGCCGTCTTCCAGCCGGCCGAGGAGGTCGGCGGCGCGCCCGCCATGATCGAGGACGGCTTCCTCGACCGTTTCCCGCGCGCTGAGGTCTGCCTCGGCCAGCACGTCGCCCCGGCGCCTGTCGGCTTCATCGGCACCCGGCCGGGAACGGTGATGGCCGCGTCCGACAGCCTCCGGGTGACCCTCTTCGGGCGCGGCGGCCACGGCTCCTCTCCCGAGACGGCCATCGACACCGTGGTGATGGCTGCCGCGGTCGTCATGCGGCTGCAGACCGTGGTCTCCCGGGAGGTCGGCGCCTCGCAGACGGCGGTCGTCACCGTGGGCTCGCTGCACGCCGGGACGAAGGAGAACATCATCCCGGACACCGCCGAGCTGCGCGTCAACATCCGCTCGACCACCCCCGCCGTACGCGAGCGGGTGCTCGCCGCCGTCGAACGCATCGTCCGCGCGGAGGCCGCGGCCTCCGGCGCACCCAAGGAGCCCGAGTTCGCCCCCCTCAAATCCTTCCCGGTCACCGTGAACGACGCGGCCGCCACCGCCGTCGTCCAGTCCGCCCTCACCGAAGTCATGGGCGAGGGGCGCGTCTTCACGCTGCCGCAGGCGATCACCGGCAGTGAGGACTTCGGGGTCTTCGGGACCGCGCTCGGCGTGCCGTCCGTCTTCTGGCACTTCGGCGGCGCCGACCACGCGCTCTACGCGGGAATCGACCCCGACTCGATCCTGGAGAACGGCCTCCCCGCCACCGTCCCCGCCAACCACTCGCCTCACTTCGCCCCCGTCCCCGGCCCGACGATCCCCATCGGCGTGACCGCCCTGCTCACGGCGGCCGGGGCGTGGCTGGGGACGGGGACAGTGAGGGACAAGGGGGCCGACGAGTCCTGAGGGCGCGGGCGGTCGCTCGGCGGCCGCCTGGTCAGCGCTCTGCCGCCGCGGGTCAATGTTCCTTGCTGGAGTGGTTTTGGACGGGGTGGAGGGTTCTACGCGCGTCGGAATCGGTGCCTCCATATGGAAAGACACGATCCGGAACGGGCCTGGTTGGAGCTATCCCCACACCTGTCCGCCAAAGGGCCGTTCAGGCACCGGACCGGGGGAGAATCCCGTCGCACTGTCCAGAAATTCCAAAGGAAAGATCCGTGCGACCAAGACTTTTCGGCCTGACCGCCTCCGTGGCCGCATTCGGACTGCTGAGCTCCCTCGTCACCGCGTGCGGCGCGTCCGGGAGCGGCGGGACGACGCTGCGCCTGGTGGCTCCCGAGTACGGCGACAGCCCAGGCACCAGTTCCAAGGCGTACTGGGACAAACTGACCGCGGCGTTCACGGCTGCCCACCCCGGCACGAAGGTCGAGGTGACGCTCTATCCCTGGGCCGACGTCGACCGTGAGGTCACGCGCATGGTCCAGGAGAACAACGCCCCGGACGTGGCCTTGATGGGTGCCTACTCCGACTTCGCCGCACAGGGCCGCCTCTACGCGGCCGACGACGTGTTGTCGATCAGCTCGGAGGCCAACTTCCTGCCGCCGCTCGCGGACGCGGGCTCGATCCACTACACCCTCTACGGTCTGCCGTTCGTCGCCAGCAGCCGCCTGCTGTTCTACAACAAGGACCTGTTCGACAAGGCCGGGGCGAAGCCGCCGAAGACCTGGTCGGACCTCAAGGACGCGGCCGAGGCGCTGAAGAGGGAGGGCGTGCTCTACCCGTACGCTCTGCCGCTCGGCCCCGAGGAGGCGCACGCCGAAGCCCTGATCTGGGAAGTGAGCAACGGCGGCGGATACACCGACACCACCGGTGCCTACAGCATCGCGTCCGAGCGCAACACGCAGACCTTCCGCTGGCTCAAGGACAACCTCGTCACGCCGGGACTGACCGGCCCCGTCCCGCCGGCCGAACTCAACCGGCAGGACGCCTTCGCCGCCTTCCTGCGCGGTGACGTCGGCATGGTCAACGGCTACCCCTCCCTCCTCCACGAGGCCCGCGCGAAGGGCATGAAGGTCGGCACCCTGACCATGCCGGTCTCGGACACCCTGACCGACGGCGAGACACCACCGTCGGTGGGCGTCGCCGACTGGATGATGGCCTTCAAACACGACGACAACCGCGAACTGGTCGGCGCGTTCCTCGACTTCGTCTACGAGGACAAGAACCTCACCGAGTTCGCCGGTCGCTACCACCTCCTGCCCTCGACGGTGACCGCCACCCAGAACTCGCAGGACGGCGGAACCGACCCGAGCACCGAGCAGTTCCTGACCGCGCTGCGCAGCGCCGAGCTCTACCCCGTCAACGAACCGTCCTGGCTGAAGGTCAGCAACACCATCAAGCGCAACATCGGCAAGGCCGTCGAGCCCACCGCCGACCCCAAGGCCGTGCTGGAGGACATCGCCCAGCAGGCCCGCGACGCGGCGCAGCAGAAGTAGCCCCCGCAGTCCCGGACAGCGACCGCGTCCTCTCGCCTTCCGTCCCACCGGACACCTCCTCCGTCGCTCACGACGTGCCCACAAGGCGCGCGGGGCGACGACCCACGACCCGGGCAGCGGGCAGCGTGCACCGGGCGCCGGGCCGGCCATGACGAGGCTCCCCAGGCTCAGGCCGGAAGAAGGCCGCGGAACTACTCACCCGTTTACGGGTGTCGAGAACGCGCCGTCGGCTCCGTCCTCGGTATACCGGTGGCTTCAAAGGGGCCGCGCAACGCCAAGGGAGAACCGTCATGACGCTTCAGCGGATGGACAACGTCGGCATCGTCGTCGAAGACCTCGACGCCGCGGTCGCCTTCTTCACCGAACTGGGCATGGAGGTCGAGGGCAGGGCGCAAATCGAGGGCCTCTTCGCGGACCAGGCCGTCGGACTCGACGAAGTCCGCAGCGAGATGGCGATGATGCGGACCCCGGACGGCCACGGCAAGCTGGAGCTCGCGCAGTACCACAACCCGGCGGCGATCCGCGACGGATCGCACAACCCACCGCCGAACACGCTGGGCCTGCACCGGGTGATGTTCGCCGTCGACGACATCGACGACGCCATCGCCCGCCTCCGCCCCCATGGCGCCGAACTCCTCGGAGAGGTGGCGCAGTACAAGGACATCTACCGCCTCTGTTACCTCCGCGGCCCTTCAGGCATCATCGTCGCCCTGGCCGAACAGATCGGCTGACGGGGGCTTGACACCTCATCGCCTTCGACGTCCTCAGCGAACCTGGTCGCTCTTCGGCCCGGTTCGCTCGATCCTCGCCCGAGTTCCGTCCGGGGTGTACGGATCGTGGAAGGTGAAGGTGTGCGGTGCGGAGCCGTGGCCGACAGCCCGAAGGAACCCCTCTGCGGTCGTGACGACCACCGAAGACGACGCGAAGGCAGCTGCCCGTGCGGCTGGCCGATGCCGAGCGTCTTGGCCGGGGCGGTCTCGGCGGGCAGTTTTCCAGGTCGCCTTGACTGCTGCGGCGGCTGAGTCGCCGACGTCAACGCGGGTACCCGCTTGCCCGAAGGGGCAACAGCGGATGCCTCGGTGAGGGCTCCCTGGGACTGCCGCCCCGCGCCACGCCGGGCCCATGCTGGAGGTTGGCGCGGACTCCGGGCAGCGAGGGGCTTCGTATGCGAGAGGCGGCTCACGAGCAGAACGAACCGGAGCGCTCGCCGGAACACCGGGTTCGTCCGGACGGCGGCCAGGTGGCCGAGTCTCCGGCGACGACGCGACCGGCGCCGGCGGTACGGCCACTCAGCGCGCGCACCGCCCAGCTCATCCAGGCAGGGGCGGGCAACCGCGCCCTGGCCGGGATGATCGCTCAGCGACGCGCAGCGGAAATACCGGCCACCGGAGCCAAGCCCTCGACCGCCGAACCCCGAGAGCTGGCACCGCCGGCTCGTCCTCCCGTGGACGGCCTCCTCGTGGCCGAGGCTCCTGAACCGTCGGGCCCCACCGCGACGGTGCAGCGTTATGCGCGTCCGCCCGCAGCCTCAACGCCCAAGTTCAACGCCCTGAAGTCCGATGTCCGGGGGAAGCAGAAGGCCCTGGCCGCGCACCCCACGCCCGCGTCGAAGGCCGACGCCGCCCGGGCCGCCGCCAAGCCGCCCGCCGACGACAAGGAGGCTCAGGGCAAAGCCGCCAACGCGGAGAAGATGAACGCCGCCCAACCCGGCACCTTCGACAAGGCCGCGTTCATCGCCGCGGTCAACAAAGCGATCTCCGAACAAGCGCCCAAGAACCTCGACGAGGCGGACAAGTTCGGCAGCTCCGGTAAGGCCGACGCCGTCAAGGGCCAGGTCCAAGGCCAGGTCGGTCAAGGCAAGGAGCAGTCGGCCAGGCAGATCGAGACCACCACCAAGGCCGCGCCGGACACCAGCCAGGCCAAGGAAAAGCCGGTCACCCCGCTCGCCCAGGAGCCCGCCCCGGCGCATCCGGGCACCCCGGACCCGGCCAACGCCGTCCCGGACAAGGCTCCGCCGGCCGCGACCGACCTCTCGGCGGGGCCGAAGCAGGTCGACCAGCAGATGGCCGACGCCCACGTCACCGAAGACCAACTCGCCAGGTCCAACGAGCCCGAGTTCACCGGCGCGCTCAAGTACAAGAAGGCCGGTGAACAGCACGCCGCCACCGCGCCCGGGCACGTCCGGGCGGCGGAGAACCAGACCTTGGCCCAGGCGAGAGCCGGGGCGCAGGCCGGTGCGGCCTCCTCGATCGAGGCGATGCGCGGGCAGAAGGCCGCCGCCAACTCGGCGGTGGCGAAGGGCCAGCAGGGCGCGCAGGGCAAGGACGAGCAACAGCGCGCGCAGGTCACGGCGAAGCTGCAGGCGGTGTTCGACGCCACCCAGAAGGATGTCGAGGGCATCCTCGCCGGGTTGGACAAGAAGGTCGACGATGCCTTCACAAGCGGGGAGAAGGCGGCCCGGGACGCGTTCACCGCTGAGCACAAGCGGCGGATGGACGAGTACAAGCACAAACGCTATTCCGGGTTCACGGGCAAGCTGCGATGGGTGAAGGACAAGTTCGCCGGTCTGCCGGACGAGGCGAACCAGATCTTCGTGACTGCCCGGCAGGGCTATGTGGCCCGGATGCAGACCGTCATCTCGACCGTGGCGGATGTGATCGGCGGGGAGCTGACCCGGGCCAAGCAGCGGATCGCGACCGGCCGTCAGCAGTTGCAGGCCGAGGTGCGGAAACTCCCAGCCGACCTGCAGGCCATCGGCAAAGAGGCGGCGGGTGAATTCGCCGGGAAGTTCGACGAGCTGACCGCCAACGTCGATTCCAAAGGCCAGGAACTGGTGCAGACACTGGCCACCAAATACAACGAGGCGCTCAAGAGCGTTGACGCGGAGATCGAGGCGGAGAAGGAGAAGAACAAGGGGCTGATCGCCAAGGCCGTCAACGCGGTCAAGGGTGTCATCGACACCATCCTCAAACTCAAAGACCTCCTGCTCGGGGTCCTCGCCAAGGCCGCACACGCGGTGATGGCGATCCTGAAGGACCCGGTCGGCTTCCTCGGCCACCTCGTCACAGCCGTCGGCGCCGGGTTGAGAGCGTTCCTTGCCAACATCGGCACCCATCTCAAAAAGGGCCTGATCGGCTGGCTGCTCGGCAGCATGGCCAACGCCGGTATCCAGCTGCCCGACAGATTCGACCTGCGCGGCATCCTGTCCATGATCGCCTCCCTGCTCGGCCTGACCTGGTCCGCGATCCGCGGCCGGATCGTCCAGCGCGGGATCCCGGAACAGGCCATGACCGCCGTCGAGGCGGGTGTCCCGCTCGTGGCCAAGCTGCAGTCGCAGGGTGTGGCCGGAGTCACCGAGGAGATCAAGGAACAGGTCGGCGACCTCAAGGAAAACCTGCTCGGCAAGATCTCCGAATATCTGATCCCCACGGTACTGATCGCCGGTATCACGTGGATCATCAGCCTGCTGAACCCGGCATCGGCGTTCATCAAGGCCTGCAAGATGATCATCGACATCGTCACGTTCATCATCGACCGCGGCGCCCAGATCATCGAATTCGTCAACGCCGTCCTCGACGCCGTCATCGCCATCGCCGGCGGAGGCGCCGGCGGCGTCCCCGCCCTCATCGAGGCTGCCCTGGCCAAATCCATCCCGGTCCTGATCGGCGCCCTCGCCGCCATCCTCGGCATCGGCGGCATCGCCAACAAGGTGAAGAGCTTCTTCCAAGCCCTGTCCAGGCCGGTGATGAAGGCCGTCGACTGGATCGTCGGAAAGATCGTCGCGCTGGGAAAGAAGGTCTGGGCGAAACTCAAGTCCAAGCTCAAGGGCGACAAGGGTGCCAAGGGCGACAAGGACACGGCCGGGCCGGACCAGAAGCAGCCGGGCGAAGGCCACACCCTGAAACCGGACTGGGAAACGGTCAACTTCTCCGCGGACGGGCACGCGCATCGGCTCTTCGTCGTGGCGTCCGGCGGCAAGGCGACGCTCATGGTCGCCAGCACGGAACAGCCGGTCGTGGGCTATCTCAAACGTGTCATCGCCGACGAGAAGACCAGTCCCGAGATCAAGCAGAAGGCTCAGACCGCGTTCCAGCTGGCGACGACCGCCGGTGGTCAGGCGAACGAGATCGCGAAGCTCGCCGTGCACGTGCCGGAGAAGGGGGAAGCGGCGGCCAAGCAGAAGATGTCCGAGGAGCAGGCGGAGCTCTCCGGAGAACAGAAGCAGCTGGCCGGCCTGCTCAAGGACATCTTCGAACAGAAGAACTCCATCGAGCCCTGGCTCGGCAAGCCCGTCGCCGATGTACCGAAGGGACTGCTCGGCTACGACGTACGGCCGGACAGCGGAACGTTCCTGTTCGGCCAGAGCTACTCGTTCCTGCAGATTCAACGCGCGGGCGGGTTCGGATCGGCCGACGAGCGCAGCTTCCCGATGGTGCACGTCGACCCGAACGAACTGGTGCAGAAGGGTGCGGGCATCCTGCGGGCCGACATGGAGGTGATCAAGGCGTACCGCGCCGCGATCGCCACCCACCGGAACAAGCTGAAGCTCGACGAAGCGCCGGATCTCGAGGGCAATCCCGACGGTCTCGCGAACCAGCTGGAGAACGGCGCCAACAAGCAACGGCCGTTCAACATGGGCATCCGCAAGCAGATGGAAGCCATCGTGAACTTCCTTCAGAAAGGCGGAGATCTCACCGGCGTCGAGGTGAAGGTCGGGAAGAAGCGCATCGACTACACGGCCCGGATGACCACCGACGGCCGGACGCAACACGTCATGATCGAGTACAAGCACGTGACCGGGAAGCTCAGCACCGAACGCCGGGCCGAGTTGGTGACCAAATTGACGGCCCAGCTCACCGGTCAGATAGAAGGTGGTCGTGGAAAATACACCACGCACATCATCGACTGGCCTGAGTTCAGCGGCCTCGACGCGCGTTCGCAGGCAGCGTTCCGTGAGGTCGTCGAGGACGCGAAGGAGGTGGGTGCGACGTTGGGCATCGAGGTGAGATGGAACGGGTGACGGCCATGGATGACGCGTACGCCGCGGGCAGCGAGCTGGTCCTTCGGATGGAGGCGTCCGACGAGACCGAGAGCGCCGTGCTGCGCAGAGCCGTCGCCGCGCTCGGCCGGTTCGCCGGCGAAGACCTTCAGCCGAAAGGTGCCCGGAGCGCGCGCTTCCTCAACGGGGAGGGAGAGGCCATGACGGTCGCCCTCACGCATCCTGCTCATTCGGCACTCAACTCCTGGGTTCAGGTGAGTCTCGGCGATTTCGAACCGGATGGCGTCGGCTCGGTCTTCATGACCGTCCACCTGGACGAGCCGGGGGACGTTCTCCAGCAGGAATGGGAGATGGCCGTCGCCCTGACGACACAGCTCGTGGCGGGCCTCAGCCCGAGCCTGGTGCATCTGACGGCGTGGCACCTTGACGGTCACGGGCAGATCTATCCGTCCACGCGCCTTCGGCCCGGCTCCCACCTGCCGGAGGAGTTCGGACCGTGGACCTATGTCGCCGGTGTCGCCGGTGTCTCCGGCAAGGTGCTGACCGACCAGGTTCGCCGGCGACTCGCGGCCCTTCCCGCGTACGCCTCCCAGCCGCTCGGGGACGGCTGGCTGGTGAGAGCCGTCGAGAATCCCGCTGTCGAGCCGACCGAACATTTCCTGGACGCGCTGAAGGCGCTGGACACCGAACCGATCGCCTACCGAGCGGCTCGTCTCGCCGCCGCTTGATCGGTTGGAGCCGCGGCGGCTTGCGGGGCTCGCCGCCGGCGACGGGGGCGACCGGCGGCGGACCCGCACTGTTGAACCGTCGGTCAGCCGGCCTGGCCGGTCGGCATGATGGTGACCTGCTGGAGGTTCACCCGCGGCGGCAGCGTGGCGATGAAACCCACGGTCTGTGCGACGTCCTGCGCCGTGAGCCACTCCATGGTCCGCCTGGAGCCGTCCAGCCAGTCCCGGGCGCCCTGGTCGGTCACGTGGCTCTGCAGCTCGGTGCCGACGATGCCCGGTTCGATCGCCGAGACGCGCACGTTCTTCGCGCCGAGCTCGGCCCGGAGGTGTCGGGAGAGGTGGGTGACGTACGCCTTCGTGCCGGAGTAGACCGCGAAGTTCGGGAAGATGTTCTGCGCGGCGATCGAGGAGGTGTTGATCAGGTCGGCCACACCGCGCTCGGCGGCGGTCCGGACCAGTTGCGGGGTGAACGCGCCGATCGCGTTCATCAGACCGGTGATGTTCAGGTCGATCTGGTGCTTCCACTGGTCCGTCGCCAGTTCCTCGATCGGAGCGGGCAGCATGACGCCGGCGTTGTTCAGGAGCAGGTCGGCTCCGCCGAACTCGGCTTCCACCCGGTCGGCGGCGCGCTGCACGGCGGCGGCGTCGGTCACGTCGGCAGCGATCGCCACCGCGCCGCCGCCGTTCTTCTCGATACGGGCGACGAGGCCGGCCAGCCGGTCGGCGCGCCGCGCCAGGACGACGACGCGGGCACCCAGGGACGCCAGTTGCTCGGCGGACGCCTCGCCGATGCCGCTGGAGGCGCCGGTGACGACCGCGACGCGACCGGCCAGGGGCTGGGACATGGTGTGCGTGGACATGATGCGTACCTTCCAAGGGATGGGGGAGGGGGATCGCGGCCGGCTCTGTCAGCCGCACATCCAGCACACCACCCGGTCGAGCCCCTCAGAACGCCATGACTGGCCCTGCCCGAACAGGTACCCGCAGGGCCACCCTGGAGCGGATACGGCATCACTGACGTGTTCACACTGGAGCCATGGACCGCACCAAGGAGATCTCCGGCTTCCTGCGCTCACGGCGCGCGCGCATCACCCCGGAAGAAGCCGGCCTGCCCTCTGACGGGCGGGTCCGCCGCGTTCCCGGCCTGCGCAGGGACGAGGCGGCCCGCTTGGCCGGCGTCAGCACCGAGTACTACACGCGCATGGAGCAAGGGCGGGCGGGCAACCCCTCCACCGAGGTCGTGGAAGCGATCGCCCGCGCGCTACGGCTGGACGAGACCGAACGCGAACATCTCACCGACCTTCTGCGGCCCGGCACCGGCGCCCGGACCGCGCGCCGTGCGCCGGCCAGGGCCCAGCGGGTCCGTCCGGGCCTGCACCTGATGCTGGAGACGCTCAACCACGTACCGGCCTTCATCCTGGGCCGGCGCACCGACGTGCTGGCCTCCAACCGGCTCGCCAGGGTCGTACTCACCGACTTCGACGCCCTGCCCGCCACCCGCCGCAACCTGGCACGCTACTACCTCCTCGACCCCAAGGCCCGCGAGCGCGTGGGCGACTGGGAACGGATCGCCTCGGAGACGGTGGCCATCCTCCGCCTGGAAGCGGGCCGCTACCCCGACGACCGGCAGCTCGCCGACCTGGTCGGCGAACTCACCCTGCAGTGCACCGAGTTCACCACCTGGTGGAACGACCACCGGGTCCTGCGCCGCACCCACGGCGCCAAGCACTACCACCACCCCCTCGTTGGAGACCTGCACTTCTCCTACGAGTCCTTCCAGGCCCCCGGCGACCCGGAACAGACCCTGTGCGTCTACAACGTCGAAGCAGACTCCGAAACCGCCCAGGCCCTGCGGATCCTGGCCAGCTGGAACGCCCCCGAGACCACGGCACCCGCCACCCCGCGCCCCAGCTGACACCACCCCGTCCGTCCGATCCCGCGAAGCGTCGCCGCGCCGCGCCGTCAGGCCCGACTCCTGGCGCTGAGCTTCCTGACGTGCTCCAGGCCGCGGAAGAGGCCGGGGACCCGTTCGTGCACGCGATCAGGAGTCAGTCCTGGGGCACCGCGACGTATGCCTCCTTGGGCGTGGTGGTCGGTGTGTAACGGGACGCGGTGGGCGCGGTCGGGATCAGGTCCCGGTGGATCACCTTGGCCACGGCCTGGATCGTGTTGACGCCGTAGCTCATGGTGCTGTTGCCGTCGGTGAGCACGGAGACGGTGTAGTCGTGGCCGCCGCCCTGGAACGTGCCGATGCTGTGTACCCGCCAGCCGCGGGTGGCGCGCTGCAGCCAGCCGTTCTTGACGTGCACGGACACGGAGGAGGGGGCGCCGGCGGGGGTACCCCACCTCTGCGAGGTGATGACGTGGCCCATGAGCTTGAGAATGTAGGCGCGGGAGTTGTCGCTCAGGACGTTGTTCTTGGCGGTGATCAGTGCGAGCAGCCGCTGCTCGTCGGTGATGTTGATCTGGGTGAGCCCCCAGTAGCCGCCGGATCCCGGCACCGTCCGCGTCATGCCGGCGGCCGTCAGGAAGCCCTTCACCTTGGTGACGCCGAGCTGGTTCCACAGGGAGGTGGTGGCCGCGTTGTCGGACTGGGTGATCATGGCGGTGGCGAGGTCGGACTCGCGCGAGGTCAGGTACCGGTTGGTCTTCTTGGCGTCCCACAGGAGCGTGGCGAGGACGGTCACCTTCACGACGCTTGCAGAGTCGTACGAGGTCGTGGCGCGCAGGGTGCAGGTGGTGTTCGTGGTGCGGTCGCGCAGGCCGACGGCGACGGTACCGCCGCGCGTGGCGAGGGCTGCGGTGATGTCCCTCTGAAGCTTGGCCGCGAGCCCGGCCTTGCCCGACGTGCAGCTGACCTGCGGCGCGGTAGCGGCGGAAGCAGGCGCCGCGCCCGCGACGACGGGCACGAGCATCCCGGCGGCAGCCACGGCCGGAAGCACGCGGGCGCGCAGGGATATGTGGTGAGTCATGTGGGTCCCCCCCCTGGAAACGAAACGAACACGCCTACGGCGCATTCGCCTTGCATGACTCGTGAGCGTGCGGATGGTTGTGCGAATCCAGCGGATCCGGCGGATCGGCACCCCGTGGGCACGATGCGTGAGACAAGCTCTAAGCCGTGCGCGGTGCGGCCGACCTGGCGGCCCTCTCGATCTTCGCGCGGTAGGCGGCCCGGGCTTCCTCGTCGACCGGCTTCTCGTGTTCGGCGCGCAACCCGGTCCGCCCGTCGAGGCCCTCGCGCAGGATGTCGGCGTGCCCGGCATGCCGGACGGACTCGCCGAGGACATGCACCATGACGGCGAACAGGTTCGTGTTGGGGTAAGGCTCCGGCCACCACGGCACGTGGCCGGGGGCGTCGAGGGGCAGCTCGTTGATCGTCGCGTCCGAGTGCTCCCACGTGCGCCGGTAGAACCCGATGATCTGGTCGCGTGTCTCGTCCTCGGTCGCCCACTGATCGCTGCCGTCGGAGTCCTGCCACCGGGGCAGCGGTTCCGGAGAGGGACGGTCGAAGACCTCGCCGAAGTACCTGGCCTCGACGGTGGCCACGTGCTTGACCAAGCCGAGGAGGTTGGTCCCGGTCGCCGTCAGAGGTCGGCGGACGTCGTATTCGGACAAGCCGTCGAGTTTCCAGAGCAGCGCCTCACGGTCCCGCCGCAGTCTCCCGTGCAGGGTGCCCTTCGCGAATTCATCGATCATGCGGCATGAGCCTGCCATGGGCCGCTCGCGGTCTCAAGATCCATCCCGTACCTGGTCCGTCACTCCTGGCAGAGCCGGGGGCCTGGCGAGGCCACACTCACCGCTACGGGAGACTCACGCATCCTGCCTCGTCAGAGAACATCTTGGAGGCGCCGGCTCCACCCAGCGAATGCTGCGAAGCGCACGAAGGTGGAACCTGGCGGGAGCCGGCCACGTCCCAGCCCTGGGTGGCGCCGGGGAGTGCGGAGGTCGTGGGATGCGGGTACGGACGGGAGTGGTCGTGACGGCGCTGCTGCTCACGGCCGGTTGCGGCTCGGGGGCCAGGACCCCCGGGCCGGCGCCGGCGGATACGACTCCGGCATCCGTCGGCGTCGACTGTGGGACCGCCACGGAGGCGAGAGGCACCGAGGTGACCGTGACGGCGGCGGACAACGGCCATCGGATCTGCCTGGGGCGTCAGGGTACGGTCCGGGTGTCGCTGCCGGGGACGCCCGCCGTCCACGTGACCGTGTCGGGGGCGGCGTTGGCCGAGGTCTCGGAGCACGTCTTTCGGGGTGTGTCGGCGGGTACGGCGGTTCTGGCGGCCTCGTTCCCGGCTTGTCCGTCGCCTCCTCCGTCCGGTGGGGTGCGCTGCCTGGCGGTGGTGTCGTGGCGGGTCACCGTGGTGGTCCGGTGAACGTCTCATGGCCGGACGGGCCCGGACCGATGCCTGCGGTCCGGGCCCGTCCCTTTCATGTGCGGGTCATGTGCGGATCAGTGCGGGTCAGCTGGTGCTGAGCGCGGTGTCGTCGATGACGAACGAGGTCTGAAGGCTGGAGTCCTCCGTGCCGTTGAACTTGAGGGTCACGGTCTGCCCCGCGAAGGAGGACAGGTCGAAGGTCTTCTGCGTGTAGCCGGTGTTCTTGTTGAGGTTGGAGTACGAGGCCAGGGTGGTGGAGTTGGCCTGGACCGTCAGCTTGTCGTAGGCGGTCGAGGTGGTCGTCTCGGCGGTGTCGATGTGCAGGTAGTAGGTGAGGGTGGCGTGGCAGCCGGCCGGGATCGTCACCGTCTGGGACAGCGAGTCGGTGTGCGTGGATCCGTAGCCGTCGAGCCACGCCTTCCAGGAGCCGGAGTGCGCGGCCTCGCCGCTGCTGTTGTCGACGACGCCGGTGGTGGCGGTCCAGGGGCTGGCGCTGCCGGTTTCGAAGCCGGGGTTGCCGAGGAGCTGGGTGGTGGTGCAGCCGCCGCCGGTCGGGGTGATCGTCCAGGTGAAGGAGGCGTTGCCGGCGGCGTTGGTGGTGTCCTTGGCGGTGACCGTCACGTTGTAGGTGCCCGTGGTGGTCGGGGTGCCGCTGATCAGGCCGGTGGAGCTGTTGATGGACAGGCCGGGCGGGAGGCCGGTGGCGCTGTAGGTGAGGGTCTGGCCGCTGGCGGAGTCGGTGGCCTGGATCTGCAGGGTGGTGGCGGTGTTGACGGCGGTGGAGCGGTTGCCGGGGTTGGTCACGGTGACGGTGTTGCCGCCGGTGGAGCCGCCGGTGAACGCGGCGGTGCCGTTGGGCGTGCCGAGTCCGGTCGGGCCGTCGTAGCCGGACTTGGCGGTGCAGAGGTAGCTGCTGCCGCAGGAGCCGTTGGCGCCGCTGGTCACGTCGTTGAGCGAGGCGGTGTGGGCGTAGGGGTAGGACGACGGGTACGAGCCGGCGGCCGGGGTGCCGGCGAGGGCGTACACGGCGGCGATGATCGGCGCGGAGGCGCTGGTGCCGCCGTAGACGTTCCAGCCGCTGGCCTGGTAGCTGTCGTAGACGGCGAGGCCGGTGGCCGGGTCGGCGACGGCGGACACGTCGGAGACGGTGCGCTTGGCGCAGCCGGTGTCGGTCTGCCAGGAGGGCTTGGTGGTGTAGGCGGAGCAGCCGGAGCCTGCGCCGTTGCCGCCGGAGCTGGTGCCCCAGACGCTTTCGGACCAGCCGCGCGAGGTGCCGCTCGCGCGGGTCAGCGAGGTGCCGCCGACGGAGGTGACGTACTGGGAGGCCGCCGGGTACTCGACGCCGTAGCCGCTGTCGCCGGAGCTGACGGTGATGGCGACGCCGGGGTGGTTGAAGTACGAGGCGTCGGAGCTCGGGTCGGTGGAGTCCTCGCCGCCGCCGTAGCTGTTGGAGACGTACTTCGCCCCCATGGTCACCGCGCGGTTGACCGCGGTGCCCAGGTCGGCCATGGACGGCTGGTTCGCCTCGACGAGCAGGATGTGGCACTGCGGGCAGACGGCGCTGACCATGTCCACGTCGAGGGAGATCTCGCCGGCCCAGCCGGAGTCGGCGGTCGGGTAGTTGGTGCCGCCGTTCTGGTCGACCTTCTTGAAGCAGCCGTTGGCCGTGGTACAGGCCGGCAGGCCGTACTGGGAGCGGTACGCCGCCAGGTCGGACTCGGCGTTCGGGTCGTCGTAGGCGTCGATGATGGCGACGGTCGCGCCGGCGCCGGCCGAGGCGGGCAGGGCGTACGCGCTCTGCAGGTCGGTGGGGCCGTAGCCGGACGGCGTGATGTTCGGCGCTAGGCTGAGCTGCTGCTTGAGGTCGGTGCGGGCCAGCGCGTGGCAGGCCATGAAACCGGGCTTCGTCGGCTCCGAGCAGAGCCGCTGGGTGTGCACGCCGGAGGCGGCGGGCGTGGTGGGCGCCGTCGAGGCCGCGGACGGGGAGGCGGCGGCGAGCAGACCGCCGGATATCAGGGCGGCGGCCCCGATCACGGACGTCACGGCGCGGCGCGTCAGTCTTCCGGCGCGGCTGGTGGGTTTCGCTTGCAATGAACTGCCCTCCATGGGGGGTTCGGGTCCACGGCGTGGGTTACCGGCACACGGAATGTCAGGTCCATGACATGTCTCTGTGCGCGGCGCCGCGGACTACGAGTGGCACTGGTTCATTGATCCGGCTGTCACCACATCCAGTGGTGGCCACCGCAGAACGTAGTGAGAAGAGGCCCAAGGGGATACCCGCGAAGAGCAAAGGATTGCTCTCCGTCAGTGATCTACGGGTATACCGTGTGCTGCCATGGAGTTGGACGACGGTGCGGTCAACGACCTTGTCTCGCTGGGCCTTTCGCGCTACGAGGCGCGGGTCTACCTCGCGTTGGTGACGAGGGAGTCGCACACCGCGGCGGAGGTGGCCCGCGCCGCGCAGGTCCCTCGCCAGCGGGTCTATGACGTACTCGACGCGCTGGTGCGAAGGCACCTCGCCGTCCCGCGTCCCGGACGGGTCGCGAGGTTCTCGGCCGTGTCACCCGAGCTGGCCCTCACGCGGCTGATGGCCCTTCAGAGGGAGTCGCTGAAGCGGCTGGACCAGGCATCGGTCGCGCTGGCCGCGGTACTGAATCCGGTCTGGACCGCCGGACAGGCCCACACCGACCCGCTCGACTACATCGAGGTGCTGCGCGACCCCAAGGCGATCGCCGAACGGTTCGCGGGCATCCAGGAGCAGGCCGGACACGAGCTGCTCACCTTCTGCAAACCCCCGTTCGTCGCCCCCGCGGCCAATACGGAAGGCATCACGACCGTCCGCAGGTTGCGCCGGGCGGGTGGCACGGCCCGCGCCGTCTACACCTACGACGCACTCGACGACGCGGACGTGCTGGAGAACGTGCGCCGGTTCCGCGAGGCGGGGGAGGAGTCCCGGTTCGCGCCGGAGCTTCCATTGAAGCTGGTCGTCGCCGATGCCTCACTGGTCCTCTGCGACATGCCGGACCCCATGGCCGGCACCGGCGCCACGACCGCCCTGTTCATCGAGCACCCGGCTCTCGCAGCCTGCTTGAGGATGTCGTTCCTGGCGGTCTGGGATCAGGCCGAGGCACTGCCCGAGCTGAGCCACCCCGGACACCTCTGAAGGGCCGGGCGCTCGGTGTGGGCTCCACCGTCCTCGTCGCGGCCATCAACGAGTGGCTGTGACCAGCGCATTCGATAGACGCCCTGCAGAGAGACGCACCTCGGGCGGAGCGTAGGGGGGTGCCGTTCGTCGCTCGTCCGCCCCCCGCTCGGTGGGAAGCCGGATCTGCGGGTTGCGACGCGAGCCGGATGCGTCAAGTCACGGTCGGGCCGAATTCCGGCCATGACTTGCCCAGCAACGACACATGAATCCCTAGGGAAAGGCAAAGGAACGTTCCCGCTTCCATCGCGGGCTTGTTGTCATGTCACCGACATCCATAGGTTCTGCGCGACCCCGGCGCACACCCCGCGCCGGCGGCCGCACCGCGGACCCTTCTACACCTCTCCCGGTACACCCACACCCGAAGGATGTACGTTGCGCAGAACCGTAAACCTCACCGCCGTGGCCACCCTCGCCACAGCCGCCCTCGCGCTCGCCGCGCCGGTCGGCCAGGCGGCCCAGGCCACCTCCCCGCACAAGGTCACCGTCGCCCGCTCGTGTGCCGTCCCCACGGCGAAGGACGAGATGGCCTGCAACGCGCTCAGGGTCACCGCCGGCACCCCGCTCTCGGCACGCGCCGAGAGCGGCCTGACGGCCGCCGCCGCGCCCGCCGGATACGGCCCCGCCTCGCTCCAGGCCGCGTACAACCTGCCCTCCGCGACCGGCGGTTCGGGTCAGACCGTCGCGATCGTCGACGCCTACGACGATCCCAGCGCCGAGGCCGACCTCGCCGTCTACCGCTCCCAGTACGGCCTGCCGGCCTGCACCACCGCCAACGGCTGCTTCCAGAAGGTCGACCAGAACGGCGGCACCAAGTACCCGCGCGGCAACTCCGGCTGGGCGGAGGAGATCTCCCTCGACCTCGACATGGTCAGCGCGGCCTGCCCGAACTGCAGGATCCTGCTGGTCGAGGCCAGTTCGGCCACCATGACCAACCTCGGCACGGCTGTGAACACCGCGGTCCGGCTGGGCGCCAAGTTCGTCTCCAACAGCTACGGCGGCGGCGAGTCCACCAATGACTCGACCTACGACTCCTCGTACTTCAACCACCCGGGCGTCGCCATCACCGTCTCCTCCGGCGACAACGGCTACGGCGTCGAGTACCCGGCCGCGTCCAAGTACGTGACGGCCGTGGGTGGTACGTCCCTGAAGACCGCCTCCACCACGCGCGGCTGGACCGACACGGTGTGGAGCGGGGCCGGCTCCGGCTGCTCCGCGTACGACGCCAAGCCGACCTGGCAGAAGGACACCGGCTGCGGCAACCGCACCGTCGCCGACGTCTCGGCGGTCGCCGACCCGAACACCGGCGTCGCGGTGTACGGCACCTACGGTCAGGCCACCGGCTGGATGGTCTTCGGCGGCACCAGCGCCTCGGCCCCGCTGATCGCGGCGGTCTACGCGCTGGCCGGCAGCCCGTCCGCCGGGTCCTCCCCGGCGTCCTTCCCCTACGCCCACACCACCGCACTGTACGACGTGACCAGCGGCTCCAACGGCAGCTGCGGCGGGTCCTACCTGTGCACCGGCACCACCGGCTACGACGGCCCGACCGGGCTCGGCGTCCCGAACGGCACCGCCGCCTTCACCGGCTGAACGGCCCCGCACACTGTGCCGATTGGCGTGCCTGCATAACGGAGGGTCAGGATCGCCGCCTTGTCGCGGCGCTCCTGACCCTCCGCCACCGGGTCGGAGTCGGCGACGACGCCGGCCACCAGACCCGTTCCCGCCCCGTTCACGCACGACCTTCAACAGCCTGCGGTGACGTCGGTCCCCACGATGGGCCCCGCCGCAAGCCCCGGCGCCTGTATGCCGACCGGGGCCACGACTTCGACAAGTACCGCCGCCTGTTGTGGAGGCGGGACCTCAAGCCGCTGATCGCCCGACGCGGCGTCGCCGACGGTTCCGGACTGCGCAAGCTGCGCTGGGTGGTAGAGCGCGCCTTCGCCCGGCTGTACCAGTTCAAACGGCTCCGCACCCACTACGAACGCGGCGCCGACCCCCAACAGGGGGCTCCGGAGACCGCGACCCGCCTCGCGGACGACGACGCAGAGGAGACCGTCCCGGCGGCCGGCCTCACCGTGGGCGACACGATCCTCGTACGGCGTGGTCGCCGCCACCCTGCTGATCTTCGCGATCCCCCTGCTCGCGGGAGCCGATCTCCTGGCCACCCTGCTGCGCGCCATGACCTTCATGATCTTCGCCTCACCGTGCGCCGTCGTCCTCGCCGCGATGCCGCCGCTGCTCTCCGCGATGACCAACGCCGGCCGTCACGGCGTGCTGGTCAAGTCCGCCGTCGTCATGGAACGGCTCGGCCCGGCGGACGGACGCACCGCCGTCGTGGTCACCGTCGACGGCCGCCCGGCCGGCGTCCCCGGGATGGCCGACCGGCTCCGCCCCGAGGCCGCCACCGCCACCGGAGCCTTCGTGGCCTGCGACGCCGAGAGGCAGAGGCAGGTCCTGGTGGGCCTCAGCGGCCTGCGCCTGTTGGCGGACGGTGCCTGGCGCCGGGCCCGCCCGGAAGGGGGCGGGTGAGCCGAGCAGGCCAGGGGCTTCGCCTGCTGGACCACCGGACAGGGAAGGAGAGCGCCGGATCAGAAGAGCGAGTAGAGCAGTCGGTTCGGCGAGCCGGTGCCCGCGCCGTTCACCACTCCGGTCGTCGTGGCGGCCACCATGGCGTCCCTGACCTGCGCGGGAGTGGCCGACGGGTGTCCCGCCAGATAGAGCGCAGCCACACCGGTCACGTGCGGCGTGGCCATCGAGGTGCCGCTGATGGTGTTCGTGGCGGTGTCGTTCGTGTTCCAGGACGAGGTGATGCCGACGCCGGGCGCGAACAGGTCGACGCAGGTGCCGTAGTTGGACCAGGACGCCTTGGTGTCGGTCTTGTCCGTCGCGCCGACGGTGATCGCCTCGGACACGCGGGCGGGGGAGTAGTTGCAGGCGTCCTGGGCCTTGCCGCCCTGGTTGCCGTTCCCGGCGGCGATCGCGTAGCTCACGCCGGAGGCGACCGAGCGCTTGACGGCGTCGTCGAGCGAGGTGCTGGCGCCGCCGCCGAGGCTCATGTTCGCCACGGCCGGCTTGACGGCGTTGGCGGTCACCCAGTCGATGCCGGCGACGACCCCGGAGGTCGTGCCCGAGCCCTGGCAGTTCAGGACGCGCACGCCGACGATGCGCGCGCCCTTGGCGACGCCGTACGTCGAGCCGGCGGTGGTGCCCGAGACATGGGTGCCGTGGCCGTTGCAGTCGTTTCCGTTCTGCCCGTCGCCCACCGTGTCGGTCCCGATGACCGCGCGGCCGCCGAACTCCTGGTGGGAGGTGCGGATTCCGGTGTCGATGACGTAGATGCTGACGTTGGAGGCGGTGGTGTTGTACGTGTACGAGGTGTCCAGCGGCAGCTGGCGCTGGTCGATGCGGTCCAGGCCCCAGGTCGCGTTGGACTGGGTGCTGTCGACGGTGATCCGGGCGTCCTGCTCGACGTAGGCGACCCGGGGGTCGGAGGCCAGGCTGCGGGCCTGGGCGGCCGACGCCTTCACGGAGAAGCCACGCAGCGACGAGCTGTAGACGTGGGTGAGGGCGTCGTACCGCCCGGCCAGGCTCTCGGCGGCGGGGCCGACCGAGGCGGGGGCGGTGTCCTTGAGGACGACGATCCAGCTTCCGGCGATCGCGGTGTCCGCGGGAGCGAGGCGGACGTCGCCACGGTCCGCACCGTGGGCGGGGGAGGCGGCCAGCAGACCTGCGGCGAGGACGGCGGCGGGGATGAGCGCACGTGTACGACGCGCGGGAGATCTCATTCTCGGTAACCAGACCTTTCGTTGTCCGGGGTACGGGCAATTCGGGTCGTGCGGACGCTGTGGTCCCTCGGGCACGCCGAGTGGACATCGGTGACGGTCGGTCAGTCCGCCGCGCACAGCGGGGCCACCGCATCCCCCGCACACTCTCGTCGGCGAGAGGCGTGATGGGTGGCCTTGGATCGTCGACGACTGTCCCACGGGTGGTGAGCCGCCACAAGGGTGCGGGAGGGCGGGGGAGAAGCGCGGTCGTCACCCGGAAGGGCCCTGCGGATCCGGAGGCTCGGGGAGGGAGTGATGGGCGACGTCCTCAGGATGGCTACCGGCCACGCCGTGGCGAGCTGGGGAGAGCTCGACCTCCTGGCACGCCCCTCGAGGACCTCGCGACCCCGCTACGAACGAGCGCCGCCGTGCCGCCGGCACTTCACAGCCGCCGTCCGACGACGTGGAGCAGGAGGCGGGGCACGGCGGGCGGGGCACGGCGGGCGGGGCACGGCGGGCGGGGCACGGCGGGCGGGGCACGGCGGAACAGACGATGGCGGCGTCGCACCGGTCTGGACGTGCTCGAGGAAGGGCCGCCCGTCCCTCGGCCGCGGACTCCAGGGCCGTCAGGACCTGCCGGGCCCAGGAGGAGGTCCAGGAGGAGGTCCAGAGGGCCAAGAGGAGGTCCAGGAGGCGGGCCAGCGAGTCAGGCTGTGGTCGCGGCGACGGAGGCCGTCCAGGAGGTCGTGTGATCGCCTGCCTCTGTCGTCCGGCGCATCGGTATGCAGGCAGGCTCAGTGCTCGCGCATGTCCCTGCGCTCCTCATCGGTCCATTTGCGTGTGTCGCGTGGCTCCACAGAGGGCTCTTGGCCCCTGGGGTGACCCCCGATGATGGCGCGTTCGCGAGCCATCTCGGCGTCGAATTGCAGGCCGAGCAGGATCGCCAGGTTCGTGATCCAGAGCCCGGCATTCACGAAGCAGTCCCGTGCTACGACTCCGGCACCCCTCGTACGTGCTCGTGGCGCGCTCAGTCTTCCGCGCTGAAGCAGGCCACCGGCGGACTCCGGACGTGCCCGACGCGCCGCCGGGCCCTCCGCAACCCCGGCCGGCTACGGCAGTCGGCTGGTCCGCGGCCGACTCGTGGGCGCGGACCCGGTGGTCCCGGGCGTGAGCTGATAAGCCGTCACTTGTCACTCTCTCGTCGCTCACCGCAAAGGGGCTGGTCCATGCGAGGCACGCCGGCGATCCAACGACGACTCAACCGCCTGTTCGCCGCATGCCTGGGCGCGCTCCTCGCGGTCGCGACGCAGGTCGCTCCCGCCCGGGCCGACGTGGGGGACGTGACGGAGTACCCGATCACGACCCCCGAGAGCCTCCCCGCCGGGATCACCGCGGGACGGGACGGGGCGCTGTGGTTCACCGAGTCCAATGCCAACAAGATCGGACGGATCACGACCGCCGGCACCGTCACCGAGTTCGCCGTACCCACCGAGTCGAGCTTCCCGTTCGACATCACGCAGGGCCCCGACCGCGCCCTGTGGTTCACCGAGGGCTCCGCCGACAAGATCGGGCGGATCACGACCGCGGGCGCGGTCACGGAGTTCCCCCTGCCCGTAGCGGGCAGCTTCCCCACCGGCATCACACTCGGTGCCGATCGTGCGCTGTGGTTCACCGAGTACGGTGCGAACAAGATCGGGCGGATGCGGCCTGACGGAACCGTCACCGAGTACGCCGTTCCCACATCGGCCAGCTTCCCGTACCACATCGCGGCCGGCCCTGGCGGTGTGTGGTTCACGGAGCTGATCGCCGGCAGGATCGGCCATGTCGACCTCCTCGGGAACGTGACCGAGTACCCGCTGCCCACGGGGGACGAGTTCCCGTCCGACATCGCGGCCGGCCCCGGCGGGATGTGGTTCACCGCGTCCGACCAGATCGGGCGGATCACCCCGTCGGGTACCGTCACGCTCTTCGCCCGGCCGAACCCGGACGGAGGTGCCGACGGCATCACCCGCGGCCCCGACAGGAACATGTGGTACGCCGACCAGTCCGGCCGCATCGGGCGGATCACCCCGACGGGGGAGATCACCGAGTTCCCGGTGCCGGGCGCCGCGGACAAGGTGCCCTTCAACATCACGACCGGGCCTGACCGGAACGTCTGGTTCACCGAACTCTTCGGCAACGCCATCGGCCGCGTCGAAGCCCTCCCGGGCGGTGGGCACGGCCCGAACGCCACCGGCCCGCAGCCGACCCTCACGGGCCCGCGCCACCAGCGCCCGCGCCGCTTGCTGCCCTGCGGCATCGGGACACCCGCGGGGGCGTCCTCGTTCTGCCGCTGACGACACATCCGGCTCCGATGGCCGAATGGAATTCTTCCTGCCGCTGCTGCCCGAGGCACTGCGAGGACGCAAGCGGCAGGACGACCGCAGGGTCCTCAACGGGATCGTGTGGAAGTTCCGCACCGATAGCGCCGCAAGGAGGCTCCCAACCGGCGGCCGACACCACTTACGCACGCCTTGGACCGAAGGTTCCCGCGCCGGTCGCCTCGGCAAGGACCTGCGTGACGAAGCGATGACCGCTGGGACGGTTCCCGCTACCTCCTGAGGGAGAGCTCGTTGGACAACGAGCCAGACGGGACGGCCCTGGCGACTGGTCGCGTGGGTCCTGACAGGGGAGAGATACATGCCGGACACCGACACCGAGGTAGCGGGCAGTGCGGTCCGCGGCGGATCGCCGGACTCCGCCGTCGACCGGGTCGCGGACTTCTACGGCGCCTACATTGACGCCGTGGACGACGGCACCGACGACCTGGGCGACAACCTCCGCGGCCACTACCTCACCGAGGACCTCCGCCAGCGGCTCGCCGCCTGGGAGGAGGTCAACCATGCGGACGGCGTGCTGCGCGCCCAGGACGTACCCACCGCGTGGGAGGTGCGTTACCACGATTCCGGTGCCGGACACCTGTTCACCACAGTCACACTGACCTGGGGCACCGGCCCCGACGCCGGACACACCCGGCTGGCGGTGCAGAGCGACCTGAGCACCAAGCTCATCTCGGATATCGAAGATGCGTGACGCGGCTTCCGCACCTCCGGGGACAACGACGCGTTCGTCACGCCGCTAGGCCGTGATTTAGAGGTCGTAGATCTTGCGCGGTGACCGTCCGGGGTAGTGGCGGCAGGCCAGCCAGATGGTGAGATTGCGGGCGATATCGCCGATGCTGGTCGCTGTGGTGACCTCGTGCTCGCTGCGGCTGGCGTCACGCAGGACGATCTCGTAGCCGCCTTCTTCTAGGACGGCCACCGAGGCATACCAGACGGGGTCATCCTCGTCCGGCTGGATGGCGACGAAGGTGTTGTCGGAGTCGTTGAGGTCGCTGATCATCATGAACAGCGCATCTTCGGACGGGTCGTCGATGCGGTCGCCGTCCTCGCTGTCCGCGCCGTAGTACCGAGCTCCCATCGGTTGTTTGTCCTCTCGCGCCGCTCAGTGTGGTCGCGGGCAGCATGGCATGTGGGGCTGACATTTCGGTTCTCACAGCCGCTCGCCGATCGCGGCGATCAGGACGGTGGCCTCGAATCGGACAGCGAGTTTGTGGAACCGGGTGGCGCCCGCCCGGTTGCGCTTGAGCCGGTTGCTCCCGCACTCGACCGCGTGTCGGCCTTGTAGTCCTCTCGGTCGAAGGCCAAAGGCCGCCCGCCGGCCTTCCCCCGCGGCTTGCGGTTGGCCGCCTGATCGGCAGGCTCCGGGATCGTGCACCGGATTCCGCGCTTTCGAAGGTAGATCAGGTTGGTGCGGGAGGAGTACGCCTTGTCGCCCCGAACTCGCAGCGGACGGACACGGAGACGGCCAGGTCCGGTGCGGGGCACCCGGATGGCACTCAAAACGGCGGCGAACTGAGGGCTGTTACCGCGCTGACCAGCAGTGACAAGCGAGGACAACGGCCGCTGGCCCTGTTCACAGGCCAGATGGATCTTGGTAGTGAAGCCTCCCCTGGACCGGCCCAGACCGTGATCCTCGGGCTCGTCGCGGGTCCCGCCCGATGGCTCGTTCTGGGCCTTTCCATCACGGCGGGCGCCCGCGGCGTGCTGATGGGCTCCGCAGATCGTGGAGTCGACGTTGACCTCCCGCGTGATCTGCCCAGCCGCATCTGCCTGAGCCTGCAGTCGGGTGAGCAGTTTGGTCCAGGTGCCGTCACGCTGCCAGCGGCGAAAGAGTCCGGAGACCGTCTGCCACGGCCCGTACTCCGACGGCAGATCTCGCCACGGAGCACCGGTCCGCACCCGCCACCTGATCCCGTCGATCAGCCTCCTCCGGCTCACCGCCGGGCCGGCCCAACACCGCGACCGGCAACAACGGCTCCAGTATCGACCACTGTTCGTCGGAAAGGTCCCCTCGCCCCACACCGCGATCATCACGGCACAGGGCACGAGGTGAAGCCCACTTCCAAATGACGGCCTGGCCCGGACGGGCATCCGGAGAAGGGCGAGCGATGCCCGTAACGCAGCGCGGGCCCCGCAGCTCGCCGCGTGAGCTACGGGGCAGTGGCATGCCACTCCAGAGTCGCGGACTCGACCGACACGACCAGCCCCACATGGGCCCAGGAAATGTCGGAACACGCCGATCGCCTCGTGACCTGGGTGCTGGCGTCCGGGCCCCCGCGAACGGGCCAACCGCCGCCAGCGTTCTGCGTCGGGCACCCTTACTTGTTCCCGGTAGGAGAGTCGCGCTGGGGCGTGCCGACCGTCCCGCCGCCTCGGCTCACCGTCCACCCGCACAAACCGGCGGGCACCGGGTCCTGGCTGGCGCATCCCATCAGGCCGTGGGCCACGGGGCCTGATTCTTCGTCCGTTCCAGGTTGGAGGCGTGCGTTTCGCTGGCTCGGGGACGAGAACGTCCCGGCCGGAGGGCCGCGGCGAGGTTCCGCGTCGTCGGAGGCCGGGGTCGTCGGCGGCAGTGTTTGACCGGGCTGAGTTGTCGTCCGGGCGGTGGTGGTCCGTTAGAGCTAGGTCCATGGCCGTGGCCCCTCTACGCCTTGGGCCTGATCTTTATGGGCCGCGCGACGGCATAGCGTGCTGCTTCCGGGTCGTCCGTTCAAGGGGAGAGAGAGTATGAGCACTGCTGCACCGATTTCGCTGGTCACGGGCGGCAACAGGGGGATCGGCCGTGAAACCGCGCGCCAGCTCGCCGGACTCGGTCACGTCGTTCTGCTGTCCGCCCGTCGCCTGCAGGACGCCGAACGGGCCGCCGCCGACCTGGCCCCCGGCGTGCCCGGCAGGCTGCTGCCATGCCGGCTGGACGTGACCGACGCCGACGACGTCCGTGCCCTCGTCCGCCGCGTCGAGGAGGAGTTCGGGCGCCTCGATGTCCTCGTCAACAACGCGGCCATCAACTACGACACCTCCCAGCGAGCTGTCTCCGCCGACCTCGACGAGGTTCGCCGGACCCTGGAGACCAACCTGTTCGGCCCATGGCAGACCGCGCAGGCGTTCTTGCCGCTGCTGCGCCGTTCAGCCCATCCCCGTGTGGTGAATGTTTCCAGCGAATCCGGTTCCCTGGAGTCCATGTCCGGCGGTACCCCTGCCTATGGAGTCTCGAAGGCCGCCCTCAACGCCCTGACCCGCAAGCTCGCCGACGAACTGCGCGCCGAGCGGATTCTGGTCAACGCTGTCTGCCCGGGATGGATCGCCACCGACATGGGCGGCCCGGGCGGTGACCCCGTCGACCAAGGCGCGGCCGGCATCGTCTGGGCTGCCACCCTGCCCGACTCCGGTCCCACCGGCGGGTTCTTCCGAAAGGGTGAACCTCTGGCCTGGTAAGGAGAATCCGACCCGGGCTGGAGGAGTGCCGGGGCGGTTGAGGTGCCCGACCTCCTGGAAGGGGAGGTGATCGCGGCCGGGTAAGTTCTGGCCGTGGTCGTCGACTGGAAGATGGATCGGATCGGGAGTGCTCTGCGAGGCGAAAACCCCGCTGTTCTGGGGCGCTTGAGCGCGGGGTTCGCAGTGATCGGCGATGTGCAGTTCCTGCCGGGCTACTCGGTGCTCCTGGTGGATGATCCCAAGGTGGAGAGACTGTCGGACTTGCCCCGGGGCAAGCGGCTTGCGTTCCTGTCCGACATGGACCAACTCGGAGAAGCAGTCGAGCGAGTGTCCCGGCGCATGGATGCGGCTTTCCGGCGGGTCAATCTCGAGATCCTGGGCAACACTGACAGGTTCTTGCATGCGCACGTATGGCCACGGTTCGATTGGGAACCAGCCGACTTGGTGCGTGTGCCGGTCTGGCTCTATCCCCGCGACAAGTGGACCGACGAGCAGTTCGCTCTCGGCCCACAGCACGACCCGCTGCGCAAGGCGATCGAAGACGAGCTGAACCGCCTGCGGCCGGCGACGTGACGGCAGGCGGATGACGAAGCTGGGGCCGCCTTCAGCACCTGCGGAGGCGCTGAAGGCGCATTCTTGGGTGGGGGTCGTCGAGTCTCGTTCGTCCTCGACGTGGACGACGTGAAGCCCGGTGCCGTCCCGGTGGCGCTCGGAACGTCCGAACAGGCCGACAACCGATCTGCGACCGATCCTGAGGCTCATCGGGAACCGTCCGACCGGCGCATTCGTCGGTTACGCATGTGACTGAAGTGACGCCCACGCTGCCTGCCGACCACCGCGAACTGATCTCCGACCTGTCCGGGATCGTCAGCGACTACCCCTCTGTAGATCCCGAATCGACACTCGCCGTTCTCGCCGACGACGCGGCGGAGGCGCTCGGCCGCGTAGCCACCCCGGCGGGCCGCCGGGAGCGGACCGGGTACACGATCCTTCTCCATGCCACCTGCTGGTACGTCTCCGCACGCATCTTCAGCAAGTCCCTCTTCGACTCGTACACACGGGCCTTGGAGGGGTTCCGTACGCACCTGGACCGGGCCTCCTGCACCTGCCCGGCCGGCGCCCACCCCGCGGAGCTGGACTCGGAGTACGAGGTCGAGGCCGGGGTGAGCATGCTGACCGAGGACGGACGAGCCGTATTCGCCGAAGACTACGGACTCGACAGCGAGGAGTCGGCGGCGTTCGACTGCGAGGGGTTCCTCGCGGACCTCGCCGATGAGGCCCTGGGCCGCTTGCGCGAGGCACACGAGGAGCTCTTCGGCGGCATCGACGTCTCCCATCTGGACGCGCAGTTCGTCAGGGACGACGGCCGGCTCGACGTCGTCGCCATGCAAGAGGCGATCAGCCGTAGCTGGGAGGACAACACCGGCCCGGTCGCCCTGTGGTCCGCACGCCGTTGGCTCGCCGGGCAGCTGCGGGACGAGGAGCGGATCGGCGTGTTCCTGTGCCTGTGGATGGGCATCGCGCAGTCGTACGGGGGTCTGCCGCCCTCGTACGCACGCGACCTTGCCGCCGCGCTTGCCACCATCGACCTGGACGTCTCCTGCGACCATCCGCAGCACCCCTGGTCCACCGCCGATTCCACCGTGCAGTCCCGGTACCGCGCGGTGGTCCACCTGTACGCGCCGGACGACCACCCCGACACCCCGGTCCCCGCTGAACTCTCGGCGCGCGAGCTGTGGGAGTGCCCCGTGCAGTACGCCCAGTTGGCGCGGAAGGCGTTGGATGACCTGGCGGGATGGCGCATCATGCGCGGCGGCGGTGACGAGGACTGGGAGGACTGAGCGTACGGGGACCGCTGCGGCGCCCGTCATGCTTCCAGTCCAGCCGTGGCGTACGCATCCTCCGTCGGCAAGCGGGGGCGGTCAGGTGGGCCGGTCTCACCGTGGCCAAGCGGAGTGAAGACCGAGCGCGACGACGCCCAGCAGCGCCCCTACGCCCCACGAGCGGGGGAACCGTACGGCTTCCTGTAACCGGTGGCCGGGCATCCGTCCATGGACGAGTGCGATGAGCAGGCCGCAGACGAGCGAGTGCCGCCTCCGCGGGTTGTCGGGGCTGACTGGCGACGTCAGGAGGCATGCGCGGCACGTAAGTGCAGTGGTTCCGCGAGACGTCGACAACAGACGTTCTACACGGCTCGACTCACCCCCGCCGATCTCAGCAGTTCGCGGCAAAGCGTACGCATCCGGGCGGCGGCCTATGACTGTCGTCCCACTCGTGCTGCGCGGCAGCCAGTGATCCGCCTGCCAGCAGGGCCACCACCAGGTGTGCGGTCACGGTCCAGCGGGCACGAAAGACTGCCGCGAGAACGGCCAGGATGAGTACGGCGATCAGCAGCATCCGTAGCCGCTCGATGTGCGCAAGGCCAGCCGCGTCGATGCGTGCTCGTTCGCCTTGGGCTGCCCATACCTCCAGGCCGTAGCCGTATATCCAGTCCAGTACGAGCCACGCGGTCTCCAACAGGAACAGCGGGATCGCGAGAGCGAGGTCCACGCCCGGGCGTGTTCGGTGCGCCCAGGGGCGCCGGCGTTCCGGGGCTGGGAAGGTGTCGGCCATGAGTGAAGGGTGTCGCGGCCGGTGAGCAGGCGCATGAGTACCCCTACTCAACTGCGGAGTGGTGAAGCGGCAGTTGGTGAGTGGCTACGGTGACGACCCGGCACCCCCGGGGCCTGAGGCGCCCCGGCACCCCCGGCACCCCCCCGGCACCCCGGCGCCCGCGTAGCGGGGCGCACCGGGCTCCGGCCTCCCGGACCGTGGCCGCCCCCGCCCCGAGCGGGAATCCCGCGGATCGGCCGAGCTCGAAGGAGAACTGACGGCACGGGAGCCTCGGTCGTGATGGTCGCGGGAGCACCGCCGGAATCTCCAGCGGCATCCGCCGGAGATCGCCGTTCCCCCTGGCGCTGCGATGTGGAAAGCCCCGAACCCGCCCTCGCCGCCTCGGACCTGCACGTGGTGATGTGCTGTGCGATATGCACCGTTACCTGTACGCGGTGCTGAGCTGCGCTGTTGATGGGGAGTCGAACCCCCGCGTTGCTCTTCACGCGCCAGGAGTGGGCTGGAAAACCGCCAGCCCTCGGTGTGTGCACGCCTCCGAAGCCGCTACCTGCTCCACATCGTTCCAACCGGCTGGACTGGTCAGTCCAGCAGATCGACCTCCCAGTTCGTGCGCTGGATCCGCACGTCGACCTCTCGGATCTCCCGTGCGAGTGCATCCGCCTGACCGCGCAGTTCCGCGACCGGAAGCGCGGAGAGCATCACCAGCTCGGACCGGAGCTGCCGGCCGTATCCCCGTTCACCCTTACCCGCCGCCGCGTCCGCTGCCGCGGTGACCAGGGAGTGACGCAGCCGCAGGACATCCCGGCGTGCGAGGGCATCGGTGAGCGTGCCGTCCGGACCCATGTCCACGGTGGCGTTGGTCCGGTTGATCCGCCGGATCAACGATTCCAGAGCGTCCAGCGCCTCACCGGCCTCAGCCAACAGCTGAGCTGCATCCTCGGCGGGTGTCTCCCCTTCCTGGTATCGCGCACTGTCGACGACGCGCGCTCGCAGCTGCTCCACACGGCGCGTCGCTTCCGCGCGTTCTGCCAGTGCCTCGGCAAGCTTCACTGTCGCCACCTCCCGCTCCATGAGCCGACACGAGTATACGAGCGCAAACCAGCTCGTACGCACCGGGATTTCGCTCGGCTGAAGCCCTGAACAGCGACTGGAGCGAGAACGGACGGGCCCTCAGAACGCTTGGCCGAGAACCCGTCAACGAGTGGGAACGAGTGGGAACGAGTGGGAATCCGACGGCCTCAGCGCGACAGGACTTCAGCTGTTCCGTCGCACTGGGCATGTCTGTGGATCCTGTGCCGAGCTGCGAGGTTGCCGGTTTCGAAGAGAACACTCGGCCCGGCATTCTTCGTGAAGTGGTTTCAGCGGAGTCCACGAGTCGGCGTGGTCACCAGGGGACGACGCCGTCGTCCTCGAAGAACGAACCGGTCGGGCCGCCGTCGGGCAGGGTGGCGAGCCGGATCGCTGTGGCCGCGCCCTGTTCGGGGGTACGGGATCCGTGGAAGCCTGTGAAGTCGGTGGCGACCAGGCCCGGGCAGGCCGCGTTGATCAGGATGTTCGTATCGGCGAACTGCCGGGCGTACTGCACGGTGAGGGCGTTGAGGAACGTCTTCGACGGTGCGTAGGCCGCCATGACCGGGCCGATCTCGGTGTCCGGGTCCGACTGCCGGGTCAGGGAGCCGACGCCGCTGGAGACGTTGACGATGCGTGGCGAGGCCGAGCGCCGCAGCAGCGGCAGCATCGCGTTGGTGACCCGGACGACACCCATGACGTTGGTGTCCACGACCGTGCGGAACACCTCCAGGTCGAGCGCGGTCGGGTCCTGCAACCACCCGGGGCCCATCTCGCCCGAGATACCGGCGTTGTTGACCAGCGCGTCCAGGCGCCCGGCCAGCCGTTCGACCAGTTCCGCGGCACCGGTGACGCTCTGGTCGTCGGTCACGTCCAGTGGTACCCCGAACGCGTCCACGCCGAGGGCGCGCAGCTTCCCGACGGCGGTTTCGCGTCGGGCCTCGTCGCGGGCTCCCACGCCCACGCGGTACCCGAGGCTGCCCAGCCCGGCCGCGATCTCGTATCCGATGCCCTTGTTCGCGCCGGTCACCAGCGCGATCTTCGTTTCGCTCATGCTGATGATGTTGGCTCGCGGACGAGTGGCGCGGCCAACACCGATCCGGTGCACTGTGATACCTGCCAGGTATCACCGCGTATGCTGCGGCCGTGAACACCCTGGACACCCTGGACACGCTGGAGACCCGCGAGTTGAGGTATTTCGTGGCCGTCGCCGAGGAACTGCACTTCGGGCGCGCCGCCGAGCGCCTCGGCATGGCCCAGCCGCCGCTGTCGCGGGCGATCCAGCAGCTCGAACGGCGCCTCGGGGTCTGCCTGTTGCATCGGAACCGCCGCGGTGTCCGCCTGACCGGTGCCGGAGAGGTGCTGTTGCACGAGGGCCGGGCGGCCCTTGATGCGACCGCCGCCGCCGCTCGCCGAACCCGGCGTGCCGGCGGTGCCGACAGCCCTGACGGCCCCCGCAATCGGCTGGTCCTCGCGGTGAAGGCCGCCGCGTCGCACGATCTGCTGCGGAAGCTTCTCGACGCCTACGCGGCCGAGCCCGACAGCGCCGAGATCGAGGTGCTGCTGTGCAGCGTGGGTGAGCAGGAAGAACTGCTGCGCAACGGACGTGCTGACGTCGCGCTCATGCACACGCCGTGGAACTCCCTCGCCGGGTTCGACAGCGAGGCACTGACGACCGAGAGGCAGGTCGCCGTTCTGCCGGCGGGGCACCCCCTCGCCGCCCGCGAGACCCTGTCCCTGGCCGATGTCAGGGACATCCCGGGTCTGCCGCTCGCCCGCTGGCCCACCCGCGGTGCCTACGCGCCCGGCCCTGGCCCCGAGATCCACAACCAGACGCAACTGGCCCAGCTGATCGCCCTCGGACGCACCGTGGCGGTCGTGCCCGACTCCGCCCGCTCCTGGCTGTGGGCCGAACACGCGGCCGTCCCCTTGACCGACGCACCTCCCGTCGTTACCCACATCGCCTGGCCCGCGCACAGCCGCTCCCTCACCCTGGCCGGCCTGGTCCGCACGGCCGCACGGCTGTGACCAGGCCCTGCCCCCATCGGCCACCACCACCGGGACGGCTCAGACACGACGGGGGTCTGCGGGACCGGACTGCACCATCCGGTTGATCGTCATGAAGGACGGCGACACAGGTGCCGCTCGGCAGACCGTGCTGGAGACCTTTCACCTCGGATTCGGAAGCTCTTGGAACATGGACAGGCCAAGGGGTGGTGGCACTGGGGGGAAGGGTGTGTCACCGCCGCGTGGCGAGCCACGGCTGCAGCGTGACTGCCATGGGGTCAGATCTACCTGCGAGGCGGCCATGATGAGGCCGGGAGTCCGTTCCAGTCAGGTGGGTCATTTCCTGTTCTGCGGCAGGTTCCTGGCGGACAAGGTGAGGCGGCGGCGCACGAGGTCGACTTCGACGATCCGTACGGTGATCTCGTCTCCCTTGCTCACGATCCGGTCGGGGTGCTCGACGGGCTCGTCCCCGAACTCGGTGTTGTGTACAAGGCCCTCGACGCCGTCGGCGATGCGGACGAAGGCTCCGAACGGGATCAGCTTGGTGACCTTGCCGGTGGTGACAAGGCCTGCTTGGTCCGCGAAGGGAACGAGCGGGTCCTCTTGGAGAGCTTTCAGCGATAGCTGAACTTGTCCACGCCGGGTGTCTACGTCGATGATCTCGCCTACGACCCGCTGGCCGGCCGTGACGGCGTCTGCGGGATGGTCGATCCGCCGCCAGCTCAGTTCGGGGCCCCTGATGAAACCGGTGCACTGATCGACCGGTTCGCCGTCGAGGTTCACGAACACACCGAAGTTGTGGACGCTCTGTACCTGGCCTTGGTATGTTGCGCCGCGCCGAAGGCCGAGAAGGAACGCTCGCAGAGCCGGGTCCTCGCACGCTGAAGCGGAGGCCCAGACGCGCTCCTGCTGCCAGTCGACGGCTATCACTTCGAAGGTGAGCTGCTGTCCGATGCTCACAGCTTCGGATGGATGCCCGATCGGTTTGCGGGTCAGATCACCGCGAGGGATGTGCCCCATTGCTTTCCTGGGGCCGGAGAACCCGTCCAGTTCCACGAGCACCTCTCGGTCGTCGATGCTGATGACGCGGCCGGTACGGACTTCGCCGGCTCGTATGGTGTTCAGGAAGTCCTTCAGGGGCTCGCTCGGCAGGGGTTCGGTCACGGCCACGACTCTAGGCCAGGGGCACTTTGGGGACTTGTCCCTGAAGCTGGTGATCCTCATGCTCAGGCTCATGAACACGCCAAGCGGGACCTTCGATGCCGTGCCCCTGGAGGTCCTCTTCCCAGATGCCGGTGTCGCCGATCTCAACCGCATTCGGCGTTCGGCGGATGAGATCGATGGCGTCCAGGTATCGGGGAAGCCCCAGGTCTGGCAGTGGTTCCCGCAGCACGTCACGTTCCCGGGACGGGAGAAGGCCGGAACCCCGCAGGTCCTGCTGGCTGAGGTCTCGCTCCACGACGAAGGCGGGGACCGGCTCGAGGTCTCACTCGACGTGGAGTGGACCGAGGACGGCCTTCTCAGTGTCTGGTCGGCCATCAGCGTGGCCTGCTGGTGCGCGGTGGACCACAACGCTCACTACATCGACCCCGTCGAACGGACAGTCGTCGGAACGACTTCGCTGGCTGACGCTTTCGAGACGTCGGCAGATCGGTTCATCCAGTGGCTCGCCGGACCATGGGACCCCGAGTTCTGGAGAGCTCGGGCGAGCCTTACCCTTCGGGAGTAGGAGCGGGCGCTTGCGGTGCAGCAAGCAAGGACCGGGGCGCAAGCCCTTGCGCGCGCGGCGAGGAACGCCTGCGCGAATAACTCGGCGGCCAGTTGATGGGGTTCGTGATCGTCTCCCGACTGGACGCGAGACCGGGCCAGGTCTGTCCGAAGGGAGCCGAGCATGTGCAGCCGGTTCACGTGACCTTCGACCACGGGGAGCTTCGCGGCAGGGTTAGACCGGCGGTGACGGCGTCGAGTCCTGGCAGAGGAAGCCGGCGAAGCCCTTCATGGTCTTCGGCCCGTTCTGCTCGGCCTGCCGCACGACGGCTCCGGGGTCTCAGCCGTACCGGGGTGTGCGCCGGTACTCGGTCATGGCCAACCCGCGCCCGGTACTTTGACGTCGACGGCCAGTACCTGCCCGGATCCAGGCGCGACCAGTTCGTCGACGCCCATACCCCGCCACTCGGCGGCCGTCACGAACAGGGTCCTTCGTCCCGGGCCGCCCAGGGCGCAGGCGAAGGCGCCGCGGTCCAGGGCGACCGTCTGCAGAACCGTGCCTCCTTCCGCGACCCGCACGCACCGCCGGTTCGGCACGTCGGCGTACCACACCGCACCCTCCGCGTCGGCGCAGATGCCGTCCGGTGCCGCGCCGTCCAGGCCCGCCCAGACCCGATGCCCGGACAGGCCGCCGTCGGCGCCGATGGCGAACGCCACGAGCTCGCTGCGGTGGGAGTCCGCCACGATGAGCATCGAGCCGTCACGGGTCACCGCCATCCCGTTGGGGAACGCGAAGCCGCCCGCGACCTCGCGCGCCGTCCCGTCCGCCGTGACCAACGTGACCGAACCGGGCCGGAACTCCTCGCCCGCCATCGGGTTGTAGCCGATCCGGTTCACGTACGCGTTTCCGCGGCCGTCCACGACGATGTCGTTCCAACCGGGCTTGCCGAGGTCGGCGTAGGTGGACAGTGACCCGTCGGCGTCCCGCACGAGCAGCCGACCGTCCGGTGAGGAGACGATGAGCAGCCGACCGTCCGGGAGCCAGGCGCTGCACAGGGGCAGCGACCTCACTCGCGCGATGACCTCGCTCGTGCCCGCGAGGTCGACGGCGAGGACCTCGCCTGCCGACCAGTCGGAGAAATACAGCCGGCCGTCGTGCCAGCGCGGCGCCTCGACCAGCCCGCGGCCGGCGAGGAGGATTCGGGGCTCGCTCATCTCGGATGCTTCCCTTCTGGCCACGATCCGACTGGTGATCCGGCCAGATCAACGCTAGCGTCGTACGGCGCCGAGGACGGGGATGACCCGTCGGGCGTTGTCCTTCGCTTGCTCCCGGCAGGCGTGTTCGCGGCAAGGCCGTCTTCCCTGTGACCGACGACGCCCGACCCGCGACCGTGGTGGACGCGCCCGAAGGCGCTGAGACGCCGGCGGAATGGGCGGTGCCTGCTGGCCACCAGCGAGGACCGCGCCGAGCGGCCTCCCCGTCTCCCGGGCGGCGGTGAACCGCTCAGGGCGCGCAGCGCGGAAGGATCCACTCAAGCACCGCGTCCGCCACCTGGGCACGCGGGGACGCCTCGATGCCTTCCCGGACGGTCCTCGCGCGATGATCGCCGAGCCTGCTTCGCCGACGGCGAAGCTCTGGTGGCGCTTCTCGTCACCGCCGTCGCCATGGTTGTCATCTGGTTCGCCACCAAGAGCTGGCGACGCGGCCCAGTGCCGAGGAGGGCGGTCGAGGCCGAGTGTGCTGTTTCGACGGCCCTGCGCCGACGCAACATCGTCGTCGGCGTACTGCTGGCCGTCGCCGCCGCGGGTGTGGTGCAGGCGTCCAGCTACGAGGGAGAACCGCCTACCGCCAATGCCACCCCCGTCGTCCAGGAGCGCGTCATCGACGCCGCCCCGCGCGTCGGCGCGTACCAGCTGCTCACCGGCGAGGAGGTGACCGCGTACGAGCAGACGGGAAAGAAGCCCCACGGAAAGCGCTGGTTCTACGACGGCCCCGGCCAGGGACCGGTAGGCGCCGTGCTTCAGATCAATGCCGTCGAATGGGACACGGGACTGGCCGAGGCGAAGCGCTCGAGCACCATGACGCAAGAGCTGCGCAACTTCTTCGCGGGGGCGAGGGCGACCGAGGCCACCGCATTCGATGCAGGCCCTTGGGGCGGCCAGTTGAGCTGTGGCTTCATGGCGTCGAATGCCGGGCAGCGCCCGATCGTGTGCGCGTGGACAGACGCCGGCACGTCCGGCAGCGTGCTGCTGGGAGACGAGAAGAGCCTCGCCGAGGCTGCCAGGGTCGCCCTGCAGTTCCGCACGACCTCGGAGAAGCGGACCTGACACATCGGCCGCCCGCACGCCAGAGCGCCTCGACCACGCCCTCACCACGCCACTCACCAGCAGCAACAGCCGGCCTCACAAGACCCCGACAACCGTTGGTAGGAGCGCCCCAAAACCGCTTCGGCGCGTGCCCCGAGCACCGATCCGGAATCATTGGCCAGCAGGCGCGAAGACGATTTACGAGTCTGCCGTGAAGGCCCGGTGCCCTTACCCCATGCGGTGCCGCGCCGAGGGAGGTGTGTGGAGGTTCCCTTTGCTGGCCACGCACTGCCCTGGTGGCCGGTGACCGGCTCACATCCGGCAAAGCGCATCTCGGATTCCCCAGCTACGGCGCCGCGGGCGCGGGGGGCCGTCGATGTAGACGTCGGTGCAGCGGTGGTCGGGATGGGGCGGGTTCCTGTGTGCGAGCGCGTCGGCCCAGCGGGCGCGCTCGCCGGCCGGGTCGGTGTGGGCCGAGGCGGCGAACCAGACCCAGCCGTCCCGGTACTCGCGGGTGGCGGTGAGGCCGACGACGTACCGTGCCTCGGCTGGAGCGGCACGTACACGGCGTCACGCGGGACTTCGCGGGCGCAGGGCGCGGAGACGGACCGGCCGATCACGATCCGCGGAGATGCCGGGGCGGCCGGGGATTGACTGGACAGCCGATGACGGATCGGTCAGGCGAGCGGCTTGCGGTATCGGACGTACTCGTTCTGCCGCCGGAACCCCACGCTCTCGTACAGATCGTAGGATCGGTGCGGATTTGCCGTGCCCGTGTACAGCCTGGCGGTCGTTGCACCGTGTTCGCGAAGGCTGCGCAGCCCGTCCAGCAGCAGGGCCCGGCCGATTCCGAGGCGTCGCCGGTCCGTTCGGACACTGAGCTCTTCGACCTCGCCCAGAGTGTGGTCGTGACGGTGGATGGAGCAGAGGGCCACGCCGACCAGGTCCTGCCCGTTCCAGGCAGCCCTCCAGCATGCCGGATCGGCCGTGGCGACAAAGTCCTCGAAGGGCCATTTCTGAGTGAAACCGGTGCCCGCATACGAATCGACGACCGTCCTCCAGGCCGCGCGGTAGTGGCTGGCCCCGATCGGCCCCGTACGCATCCCGGCCGGCAGTTCGCCGCCCGGCTCGGGCAACTGCTGCAGATCGCCCAGCTCCAGCTCGACCAGACTGAAGACACGTCGGTAGCCGGCTTCGAGCAGCAGCGCCGTGGCGTCCTGCTCGCAGGCCGCGGCGTTCGCACCGATCACTGCCGTCCGCGCCGTTCCATGTTCTTCGACGAGCTTTCGGATGCGCTCTTCGGCCCAGCTCAGCATGGCTGATCCGATGCCCTGGTGGCGATGCTCGGGCAAGAGGTGGCCGCGGTGCAGGTACAGCCATGTACCGTCCCGTTCTTGCCACCACCGGATCGTCGCGTAGCCGACGACGCTCCCGCCGTACATCACCAGGATCTGGTTCCGGGATGGCTCCTCCAGCTTGGCCGAGGCTTCGGCGATCTCGGCTGCTGTCGGAAGCCCTTCCACAACCGAACGGGCGTCGACCTGGTCCCGTTCGGCACACCCCTGCCGCACCAAGGCCATGGGCCCGTGGTCTTCGTCGCCGCGATACGGCCGGAACCCGACGCCGGCCGGAAGGTCCTGTCCTGGCGTGTCATCCGACATGACCGGATGATCTCGAACTGTGAGGCAGGCCCGCCACCCTCTTCCTGCCGCGGTCGTCTGTGGCCGTTCGACGAGCCGCCGCGTTCGAAGCGGGCTCGTGCCCGGACGAGGGCGACGAGGCGGGGTGCGTTCGCGGCCCGCCACCGCTGCCGGGCGGACGCGACGAGAGCCATCACCAGAGCGGCAGTGCGGGTGCCGGCGCCTCGGGTGACCTTGATCCGCAGTCGGGCCGTGGCGAACGTGGACTCGATCGGATTCGTGGTCCGCAGGTCGATTCAGTGCCCGGCTGGGAAGTCGAAGAACGCCGGCAGTTCCTCTTGAACGACGGCACCCCGCCCGTCGCCGGACGCCCCGGCCGCCCGCGGCGGCGCCACTGGTGCGGCACGTGGCTGCTTCCGGCGGATCTGCAGTGTCTGTCTCGGCTGCGGTGAGGACGAGCCGTCCCTCGACTCCTGCTTCGACCACGTTGCCGGCAGTGTGTGATCGAGCCGCCTCAGGACGTCGAAGCGCTCTCGGTCCTCCACGGCCAGGGGAGATTCGCGGATCGCTCGCATGCCCGGTTGTCTGCGGCGGCACAGACCGCGATCCGCACACGAAGTCTGCCCGGACACATCGATCGGTTGGCCCACAACTCAAGCGTGATGGTGCCCTCGTCCATGGTTCACGTATCGCGATCGAGTAGGAGGTCGTGTGTCAGCGATGCAAAACCTGGGGTCGTAAGAGCATGTTACGAGCTCATAGCGTGGGCCCCGTTCGCCCTGCACCCCAGAGCCTCCGCAAGGCGTAAGACGGGTCCCCGTACGTCGTCGCCGGAGCCCCGAATGTGAAGCGTGTCGAGTCCACTGGATCTCTGAGCCGAAGTTGAACGGCTATGGCAGGAGCACGTTTTGCAACTGGTGAATGTTCGTGCGCCAGGGGGCGTCACCCGATTGTTGAGCGACGTTCTGCATGAACAGGAACGAAGGGCTTGACGACGCTCGTCGTGCAGACGTCGAGGTGCGGTGTCTAGGAGGTGGAGAAGTCCTTCGTGTGCGACGACATGGTGAACACGAAGGACGGGCGCCAGAGGAGAATTACGGTGCCGAGTGGGTCCATCGTTTGGTGATGTCCGGCTCTGAGTACGGGGCCGGCCAGGCTTGCAGTCGCACCTGCTCGGTGGTCTCGGGGGCCTGGTCTGAATCGATGTCCGCGTGCACGGCAGCGGCCAGGTTCCTCCGAGAGGCCCGGATGCGGGTCCACCCGCGGCGCATCTCGAATCGTGCCGCATCGGGGAGGTAGTCGGTACAGCCCAGCACGACGAGACGTCCGGACGTCAGGTTGAGGCTTGCCTCGACCACGTGGTCGAAGTTCTCGCTGTCATCGACGGGCTGTTCCGCGAGGACTTCGACGCTGACTGCCACGTTGACGTTGACGGCGGTGCCGATGGCCAGGGCGTCCTCGGTGACTCCAAGCCCGTCGGAAACGGTCTGCTCGGTCCATACGTCACTGAGGTCGCCGTCGGACCCGTCGTCCAGGACGTGGATCTGGAAGTAGTCCGCGAAGAGTTCAAGGTTGGTTTCCACGCGGGCATCATCGCTGCTGCGCACGACGGGCACGGCGGCGGGGTGGATCGGCTTCAGGTTGAGGCCGCTGACCGGGTGATCCGGAGATGAACGCTGGCACTCGTCGTTCGGGCTGCCAGGTCATGCACATCCACGCCGAGAACGGGGGGACTGGCCGGCTTCGCGCTGTGCTGCTGCCGGAGGCGGTCTGGCCGCGGTGGACGGACGCGGTCGAGATGATCGCGGCCGGGCTGGCGATGGCGGCCCTCGGCATGGGCCACCGTCGGGTCGCCGCCCACCTGGGCATGGCGGACGGAACGGTCCGCGGCTGGCTCCGCCGTTTCCGCCGCAGATCGGAAGAGGCCCGCTGAAGCTCTGATAGGAGCACGAACCGCCGCGGTCCCGCCTCGTTGGCATGCCCGTGGGGGAGACCTTGCGACGGAGGCATGGGCTGGGCTGAAGCCGCATCCGCCGGAGTTCTGTACGCGTGGGTGTCCACGCCCGTTCCCGATCGCGCCCGGTGAAGCCGGCCGCGCGAAAATGAACGGTGCGGCCAGTCCGTGCGTGAAAGGCTTCCGGTTCCGGACCAAGGAGGCGGGCGGCGTGGGGCTGGACTACAGCTACGAGATCTTCATGCCTGCTCGGAGCGTTGGGAGGGCATTGAACCGGCTGGCCGAACTCGCGCCCCGAGGTCGTGATACTCCGCTGCTTCCGGTCACTCTGCCAGGTGGCGATCAGGTGATTGTGCCGTTCACCTCCGGGTACAAGAGTGAACCGGTCGACTGTTCAGCAGGTGGCACGCTCGAACTGGACACCGCAATCATGGTTGGCGCCGACGACGCGATGCGTGAGTTCTTCCTGCGAGATGTCGACAGAGTCGACGAGTTGGGACGAGTGCCGGTCGGATACATCTACCTGACCGTCAGGTTCTCGCCCGCATGGCATCCGAACTTTGCGTCGTTGCAGTTCACAGCGGCTACCTCGGGCATGAGTCGAATGTTCGCTCAGTCGGCGAGTGTCAGGAAGGTGTTCACCGACCTCACCGCCGCCACGGGTGGTGTGTGCTGTCTGCTCGACACCGAGACCGACGTCTTCGACATCTGCTGGCTCAACGGCGAGTCGGTCAGTGGCGAGACTGTGCCGGGCGCCCGCTTCTCGCGCTTTCACGATCTCGTCGCTGCATGGGGCGAGCCTGTGGGGTAGGACGGAAACACCGCTCGCAGAGGACGCGCTGCAGGAGTCGATGAGCCAAGCGAGTCCTGAACCGTCGTTATCGTCACCTGCCCAGCGGCAGGGACTCGATCCCGCCCCAGCGGATCGAGGCGATCGTGTCTTCCGATCATTGCGAGTACGACTAGGGTACGTATTGATTCGTGCTCAAATTGGACCGCTTCATCAGCCAGTGGCGGCCGCCTGCGGCGACTTGCGTGAGATCATCCGTTCATGAGCAGCGACCTGGAAGTGAGTGCTCTGGCGATCAATGTCACGATCCCGCAGGCGCTCCGCTGGACTGACACTCGACGCGGTGAAGCGTTCACGCTGACCACACTCAACGTCCGGCTCCTCCCGGACGGTCGCCTCGCCGCAAAGGCATATGGCCGACCAGTTGGTGGTGGTCGGGGCGCCTACGTCTCGTTCCCCGTTCCCGACGAGCCCGAACTGGCGGCCCTGGTCGCCGAAGCCGCCAGCCGTGCCGGGGCGTTGTGGGCCGCTCATCGCGGTCTCGGCTGAGCTTGGTTCGACTCGAAGGCGGACGGTGACGGTCCCGGAGTTCGCAGGAGTGCTTCCGGACAGCGAAGCAGGAGTGCGGCCTGGACGACTACCAGGTCCGCCGCTACCCCGGCCGGCACCGCCACATCACCTTGGCCAGGGCCCCACGCGTGCCTCACCATCCTGCGGGCCCGCGAGCTCGACGCCGGCAAGCAGAAACGGATCCCCCGGCCTCGTCCCCCCCAGCCTCGCCGGACTCAGACGCACTCCGACGCCTGCTTCCACCGGCTCCGGGAGCCGTTGTGAACGGGAGTTGGCGGGTTCGTTGTCGGAGGGGCGCGCCTCCCTTCCCCTTTCTTTCGATTCGGCATATGACGGTCCGTAAGCCCCTCGTGCCTCCACCGGACCGGTCGAACCCCCAGGAAAGGCCTCCATGCCCCGCCGCCTGCGCACCCTCATCCCCAACGCGACGGCCACCGTCGCTCTTTGCGCGCTGCTCGCCCCGACGGCCGACGCCGCACCCGTCCCCGGGGACCGGGCCTGTTCCCCGTACATGTCCGTCGCCGGCTACTCGGACGCGTTGGACAAGGTCCAGCTCGACGGGAAGCTTGTCGGTGGGATCTCCGGGCTCGCCCTCGACCAGGACGGGACGGTCGCAGCGGTCTCCGACAAGTCGGCGCTGTACCGGCTGAAGCTGAAGGTGGCCGGCGGGGACACCCCGGCTGGCACCGCCACCGCGCGGCTCCCGCTCACCGACGGCGCCGGGAAGGTCCTTGACTCGGAGGCGGTGGTCGTCGACCGCGACGGGACGTATCTCGTCACCGACGAGACCGCGCCGGCCGTCCGCCGCTACGACCGCACGGGCAGGGTCCTGGCGATCCTGCCGGTCCCGCCGGCGTTCCGCATCTCCCCCGAGGGCCGGGCCACGGCCAACCAGACCTTCGAGTCCCTCACCCTCCTGCCTGGCGGGCACACCCTGGTCGCGGCGCTGGAGGGCCCGCTGGGCGGGGACGGCAAGGACGCGCGGGGGCGTACCCTCCAGCGGATCCAGACCTGGGAACGGCGCCGGGGGGACGGGGACTTCGTCCTGGGCCGCCAGTACGCGTACCCCGGCGACGCGGGCCACGGCATCGCCGAGCTCGTCGCGACCCGGGACGGGCGGCTGATCGTCCTGGAACGGGGCTTCACCCGCGAGTTCAAGATCACCGCCCGGCTGTACGCGGCCGACCCGCTGGGCGCGAGCGACACGTCGAGGACCGGGACGCTGACGGAGGGGCCGGGGCTCCGGCCCGCGCGCAAGACCGCGATCGGCGACTTCGATGCCTGCCCGACGCTGGGCGCCCCGTCGAAGCTGCCGCAGAACCACCCCCTCGTCGACAACATCGAGGGCATGACCGCCCTCGGCCACGACGGCGCGGGCCGTGTCCGGCTGCTGCTGGTCAGCGACGACAACGAGCTCCCGCAGCAGATCACCCGGCTCTACCGGGTGGACGTACGGCTTCCGGCGCGGCACGGGTAGGAAGGGCGGGCGGGGCCTGGCTCCGTGTCCGTGGGCCTCAGGGCCGTCAGCGGGCCAGCAGGGTGCGCGGGTCCCGCGGTCTGCCGGCCCGCTCCACCAGCAGCGGCAGCAACGTGTGCCGCCACATGTCGAGATGGACCATGCCGCTGGACATCCCGCCGTGGGCGTACCGCTGCCGGTACACGTGCGGCGCCGGCTCGCCGAGGAGGTCGACCTCCACGAGCTCCTCGAACGTCGCCCGCAGGAGGCCGGCGACCGCTTCGGCCGACGGCGGGACGTCCGCACCGGACAGGGTGTCGCGCAGCGCCTGCCATACGAAGGGATCGCCGCGCAGACCCCATCGGCCGGGTGCCGGGTCGAAGAGCTCGGACACCTTCGCCACGGCGGCGTGGTCATGTGCCATGGCGTCAGTCTCCCAGCGGTCTGCGGCCTGTCCGACCCGGCTCCGCCGGACAGGCCCTGGTCCAGGCAGTCAGGGCAGTGCGACCTCGCGCGCCCGGCCAATGCCGAGGCGCTGCGACAGCCGTGTCCTGGCCCGCGACATTCTTGAAGGCATCGAGTCCGGCTCCGGGATGGTCACCGGTCGCTGCCGGCCGTTCTGTATCGCCGCTGTCCGCCAGCCCTCCGGTGTGCGGACGCAGACGATGATCCGCCGCGACAGCCGGAACGTTTCAGGACCGGCGTTTCGCGGAGCTGCTGGCTGTTCTGGAGGCGCACCCCGACTCCTCGTCGCAGTGACGCCTGACGGGGCGGTGGTCGGCAGCTTGCCGGTTGGAGTTCGTAGAAGCTTCCGTCACGGAGCATGGCGAAGAGGACGTCGGCTCGTCGTCTGACGAGGCTCTCCTGGACGACTGTTCGCCGCGGATCGAGGAGCCTGAACTCCGGGTCGCCGGGGCGAGTCCTGCGTAGGCGGCGAGGTGCCCAGCGGTCGGGAAGGTGCTGCCCTCGCCGACCTCGATCGGGATGCGGGCTCCAGTCCTGACCCCGACTCCAGGATCGGGGTAAGGACTTTGGAAGGAGGGTGGTCCTCCAGGACTTCCTCGCGGAGCTTGGGCCCGGTGTGGGGCGGCCGCTGTCGAACGCCTTCTTGCCGGCTGGGGGACGGCGGTGGCCTGGTGTTCGCCCCTGCCGACGTCCAGGCCGAGGAAGACGTCGATGTCGCCGGTGTCGATCACGTGCAGGCCCTCCACCACGCTGTCATCCGGGTCTGGCACGGCATCAGTTCTCGAGCCTGTTCACGGCTGGTTCGACGGTGTTGCGCTTCCTGTGCCGATCCTCGTCGAATCTCGGTGGCCGTCCGCCTCGTGTTCCCTTGCGCAGGCGGGCGGCCAAGCGGTCGGCTCGGCGGTCGGCCCGGCGGTCGGCCTTCTCCGAGTGGTGGATCTCGCCTGCCATCAGGTGACGTCACCCGGCCGGGGCGGCGTTGGCATGGCGTGCGGTGACCACGGCCAGTACCGAAGCCGACAGGAACGCCACCGCGGCTATGACCGCCGACACGTGCAGTCCGCCGGTGATGGCGTTCGTGGGGCCGACGAGCGTACCGAAGAGGGCCACGCCCATCGCGTTGCCCACCTGACGGGACACGTTGAACACCGCCGAGGCCGTGCCGGCCTTCTTGGCGGGGCTCGCCTCCATGACGGCCACGGTCGCCGCGACCACGGTGACCGGGGTCGCGAGCCCCGTCGCGATGAGAGGGAAGAGCAGGACGGTGTAAGGGGTGTCGGGACCGGCGGCCAGCCAGCCCAAGAACCCGGCGCTCCCGAGCAGCAGCGCGCCGGCCATGGGCAGGTACGGTCCGCTGCGGAGCGTCAGGCGGCTCGACAGCGGCGCCGCGACAAAGCCCATGCAGACCGACGGGAGCAGGGCGAAGCCCGTGCTCAGCGCGCTGAGTTCACGCTCCTGCTGGAAGTACAACGTGGCGACGAAGAGCAGCCCGTAGTAACCGAAACTGAGCAGCAGGCCGATGAGGTTCGTCACCGTGAGCCGCACTTCGCGGAAGAGCGACATCGGCATCAGCGGCCGCCTGCCCTCCGGCCGAACCGCCGCGTTCTTCTCCAGGCTCAGTTCGACGGCGACGAAGACCGCCAGGCACACGACGCCGCCCGCGGACATCGTCAGTACCTGCGGCGAGGTCCAGCCCGCGGAGCCCGCCTCGTTGAGCGCACCGGCCACGCCGAGTAGCCCGAGCACACCCAGCAGCAGACCGGCGGGATCCATCCGGCCCGGTCGGTCCTTGCGGCTCGGGGCGGGTACGTGGCGCAGGGTGAGGAGTACCGCCACCGCGGCCACAGGCAGGTTCACCCAGAACACCGCACGCCAGTCGAACCCCGCGACCAGCAGCCCGCCGACCGCCGGTCCGGCACCGAAGGCGACCGCCGAGACGAGCCCCCAGTAGCCGACCGCCCGGGCACGCTGGGCCCGGTCGGGGTAGGCCGCCTGCAACAGGGCGAACGACGCCGGAACCAGCAGCGCGGCCCCGGCGCCCTGAGCCAGCCGGGCACCGGTCAGGACCCCCGTCGAGGGCGCCAGCGCGCAGCCCACGGACGCGGCGGCGAAGAGCCCGAGGCCGAAAAGGAACAGCTTCCGGTGCCCGAAGCGGTCACCGAGTCCGCCGCCGACCAGGAGCAGCCCGGCGAAGAAGGCGCTGTACCCGTCGACGATCCACTGCAGGTCCGACGGACCGGCGTCGAGCGAGTCCTGGATGGAGGGCACGGCCACGTTCACCACTGTGACGTCCAGCATCACCAGGAAGTAGCCCAGGCTCAGTGCGATGAGCGGTGGAAGGGAGAGGGAAGGCCGGTCGGCCGGCGGGGCGGCCGCGGCGCCGGCTGCGAGCGCGGGGGAGGGCGAAGGATCTGTGGACGGCATGCGATCCAGTCTCGGGTCGAAACGTTTAGCCATCCGTCAAAGTGTGTCCGGACTACGCTGGTCCCATGGCAAGGACGACGGCCGGTGGACGCCGGAACCAGGACCAGGTACACCACCAGCCCGACATCGCCCGGGCCGCGCAGCTGATCGCCGACCCCTCCCGCGCCCGGATGCTCAAGGCGCTCAGCGACGGTCGCGCCGTGGCCGCCGGCCTGCTCGCCACCGAGGCCGGCGTGAGCGCCGCGACGGCCAGCGTCCACCTGGGCAAGCTCCTCGACGCGCGCCTGGTCGTCATGGAGAGCGTCGGCCGCTGCCGCTACTACCGCCTGGCCAACCCCGACGTCAGCCTCGCCCTGGAGGCGCTGGCCGTCATAGCACAGCCTCTCCCGGTCACGTCACTGCGCGAGAGCAGCACCGCCGGCGCCCTGCGCCGCTCGCGCACCTGTTACGACCACCTCGCCGGCCGACTCGGGGTGAGCCTCCTGGAGTGCATGCTCAAGGACGGCCTCCTCACCGGGCACGACGGCAGCCACCGCCCCGAGGAAGCGGTGCGGGACGGCGCGTACGGATACGGGCACGACGTCGACTACCGCCTCACCGACACCGGCCGGGACACCCTGGCCCGCTTCGGAGTCGACCTGGACCGGCTGCCCGCCCGCCGTCCTCCGATCCGCTACTGCGTGGACTGGAGCGAAAAGCGACACCACCTCGCCGGCGCGGTCGGCGCCGCGCTCACCGCGCGGCTCTTCGAACTGGGCTGGCTGCGCTACGGCTCCAGCCCCCGGGTTGTCCACGTCACCGAGGACGGCGTCGACGGCCTGGCCGGCACCTTCGGTCTGCCGCCGGTGGACTGACCGCCTCACGGCCAACGGGTTCCGCCACCAGTGCGGGGCAAGACGACGATCAGCGAAGCCCGTGCTCAGCGCGCCCGGACGGGAGGGCGACGGCCGTTTCAGGCCTCCTGCCATCGCCCGCGACGGGGCCGGCTGAAGATCAGCCGGCCCGGCGGTACGAGTCCTTCGGCAGCTGCACCGAGACCCTCACCGAACCCGTCTCCCTCCAGCCGTCGTCGACCGCGTCACCCTCAACGGAACCATCATCGGAACCGGCACCGACTCCTACCGACTCGCCAGCACCCGAGCCCGAGCCGAGCCCGTCGAAGCCGGCCGGCCGGAGTTCCCACGCTGATCCGCAGCTGACGTGGCAGCATGCCAGCCAAGCCTCAAAACCTGCTTCGTTCCCCGAGTGCGAACGACGCTCGTTCTTGCCACTTCGTGCCGTCGTACACGATGAGTTCAACGGACGAGACCTGAGAAGTGAAGGGGAGTCTGCCTGCCAGGTCGGCCTCGATGTCTTCCAGGACGACGTCTTCTTGGCCTTGAGCGATGGTCAAGTGCGGCACGATCTCGGCGAACCGCCCGCCGTACGGCGGCGCCTCGGGCCAGCGATCAGCGATCGCCGCTGTGAGCTGCCGCAACTGAATATCGGGCTCGGGAACGAGATACGACACTTCCGGGAGTCGTCCGCATCTCTCGAAGCGCAGCTCAAAGGCCGGGTGGCTTCCCAGTAGCTGCGCGAGTTCGGAGTGGACGAGCGCATCTATTCGACTCTCGTCGAGGAACGGGAAGAGCACGGTGACGTGGGCCGAGACCCCGGCCTGGGCCGAGGGATCGAGCCGCTCACGCCACGTGCGGACGGATGACTCCGCCTCCGGTATCCGGACGATGAGACCCGTCTGGCCCGTCTGAAACGCACTACCGCTGCCGTCTGCCATGACACCGCATCGTGTCACTTTTCCCGCACACTTCACCCTGCTTTTTCGGCTGAACGATCAAGACCGATCTCCACATAGGCCAACGAGAAGGCCGCACCGCCGTCACTTCCGTGAACATCCAGAGTGCAGGGGACCACTGGACACTGAGGCATCGAAATCCAGCGCGTCGACGCTGGGTGAGTGAGCGGACGATGTCCTGGCTGTACGACCAACCCGCGTCTGAGCCCGCGCTGCGTGATCCTCGCGACGACTGGCAGCGCGCATTCTCGCAGGCTGCGGTGCCGTGGCAGAGCGGCCCTTTGCGATCGACGTGGGCGAGGCCCCGTTCACGGCGACTGACGGAGACGGGGCGGGCCTGACCCTATCTGTCCGCGGGTTCGAATCCCGTCCGTACCGCAGCCGGCCTGCTTGGTTGGGCGAGCGCGAGATGGACACGAAGGGCGTCGTCGAAGAGGTAGAGCTCCTCTGCCGCGTCTCCGAAGGATCTGCGGGTCGTAGGTGAGGACGCGGCTGGCCTTGATGTCAGGCCTGCGCCGACTGACGAAGGCATGCTGCTTCAGTAGCCGCTCGACCGCAGCCGGGCCGGCCGGGCCTTCCTTGTCCTTGTCCACGGGGTTCTCGTCGATGGGCTACTCGAACGGGACAGGACGTTAGTAGCTCGAACCCTCTGAAACGACGGATTCGATGAGTCTGCAAACAGACCACGCATAAGGCCACAAGGCCATAAGGCCATAAGGGCATAAGGGCATAAGGGTACGAACGAATCACCAGGGTGAACTCGCACGGTCCGGCCCGCTCGTTGTGCATAGCGGGAGCCTCGAGCGGGAGGGGGGCGCCCCCCACGTTCGGCGGCGTGTCGAGGCCGAGCGGCCTGTGGCGCTTCGTGCGGGACATGGTCAACTGCTTCCCGTGCCCGCGGGGATGGTCCCGGCGACGGCGACGGCGACGGCGTCGCGCCGAACGCGAACGGCCTTTGCTCCCGCTTGCGCGGCGCTGGTCTCCAGTGTTGCGACCGGGACGGTCTGCCGTGATCGGAAGTCGGCCCGTGGGACGAGCGGACGCGCAATGACTGGTATTACTGGGGCATGCAGGAAGAGACGGCACGCTCCGCGATCGACACGTTCATCTCCGCGTTCAACGCCTCGGACGACAGCTATGTGACTGCCCTGCTCTCCCAGGCGCTGACCTCAGATGTGGTCTTCTGGGGGCCGTTGGGTCGCAGCGAAGGAATCGCGGCGGTGGAGCGGTTCGTGCTGGACATCCGGCGCCACCCGGCGGGGACCGGCACGATGGTGCGCTGCTCGGCGGTGGACATGCCTGACGAGTGGGCCCGGTACCAGTGGGTGTTCACCACGCCGGATGGAGGACCCCGCCTGGCGGGAACGGACGTCGTCCATCTGCGGCGGAGCCTCATCGACCAGGTCATCGTCTTTGCGGGGGAGATCGAACCGTCCACGTCCTCTCGCTGACCGCCAGCGCCTGCGCGATGCCGGTATTGGAGCGCCCCTCGGCCATCAGGCCGAGCCCGCTCGCCGAGGGGGAAAGCCGCGTGAGCGGGTCGCTGTCGCGCCGCAGCTGTAGCTGGGCGACGATCTGAGGGCCCAGGGCCGTGCCCCGTCCGCCACTCGCCGGACCGTCGCCGCGAAGTCGGCGACATCGGCAACCGCTCCTTGAGCAGGGGGCCCACATCGTTGGTATTCGCAGGCAGCCGGTCAGCCGCGTACCGCTCCTCCACGTACTGCGAAAGCAGCACTACCGCGGTCCAGGGCCAGCGCCAGTGGGCCTCCGTCGCCGCCCGTACCCCCTCATCGGTGAAGCCGGGCGCCATCTGGACGTCGGTCAAGGGCGGCTTCGGGCCGGTGCTCTGCCACTGCCGCCAACGGCCCCTCCGCGTCGCCGGCTTCGGCGGCGACGCGGAAC
>NZ_JBSGBF010000034.1:0-78041 GCF_053601115.1 Streptomyces sp. NPDC004788 | reverse complement strand
GGCGGCGATCACCGGCCGGGCCCCGGTCCCCCGACCGAAACCGCCACCCGCCACCCGACGTCCCTTCCCGCCACCCGACGCGCCCTCTCGACGGCCGTCAGCCGGCACACGCGTACGTGAACGCGGCCTCGGCTTCGAGCGGGGTGGCGTGCGGGCGCAGGACCTCCAGGCGTGCGGCGCCGTGGAAGCGGCCCGGACCGCGGACGGTCCAGCGGAGGTGCACCGTGACCTCGTGCTCGCCGCCCCGGGCCGTACGGGTCAGGATGTCGGACCGCTGACCGTCGCTGCGCAGCCAGCGGTACGAGAACGGGCCCGCGTGGCCGTCCGTGGACACCACACCGGTCACGTCGGCCGTCCCGCCGCACGGCAGCTGCCGCGACGGGGCCGTGACCCGGACCGCCGTCACGGCCGGGCCTCCCGTCGGACGCGGCAGCAGCCACAGCACGACCGCCACCGCCGCCACCGCCGCGGTGGCGGCGAGCCGGCCGGCCCGCCGGCGTCGGCGTACGGGCGCGGGCGCCGGTGCCGGGGCGGTGGCCCACAGAGCGCGCAGGGCCTCCTCCTCGGAGCGCGGGACGCCCGGGCCGAAGCGCAGCACGATCTCACCGTCGTCCTCGTCCCCGCCACCGTCGGGAGTGAGAGGAGTGGCGGGGACGTCCCGGTGGCGCTTGCCGAGGACGGTGTCCTGCTGCTCCGGAGGCTGGTCATGGGCGATGCCGGCAGCGGCGGACGCGGCCTCCGACGCCGTCCCCGAAGCCACCGCCGTCGACCCCGCCACCGCCTCCGCCGTCGACCCCGCCTCCGCCGTCGCCTCCGCCACCGGCTCAGCCGCCGGGGGCGTCGGCGTGGTCAGTTCCGCCAGGGCGGCGGCCGCCGCCGTCCGCAGCGCCGTCCTGTGCAGGAAGTCCCGGGGCAGCGCCGCGCGCCCCGAGGTGAGCGTCGTACGGGCGGCGGCGAGGCCGTCGGACTCGGCCGTGGCGGAGCAGCGGGCGAAGAGCGCGGCCGCCGGGGTGCCGGGCGCCGACCAGGCGGTGCCGAGGGTACGGGCGAGAGCCGCCCACGCCGTGATGTCGGCGTCCCGGAGGGAGGCCGTGGACGCGGCGTTCTCGTCCTGGGCCAGCGCGGTGGCCAGCGACGTCTCGGTGAGCAGCGCGGTGCCGTCCGGGCCGAGGACCACGTGGTCGGCGGTGAGCGAACCGTGGGCGAGGCCGGCCGCGTGGAGGGCGAGCAGCGTCTGCGCGGTCTCGTTGAGCACGCTCGCCGCGCTGCCCTCGTCGAGCCCGGGTGCGCCGGCGGCGAGCAGGTCCGCGACCGTACGGGCCGGCGGGCGCGCGACGACCAGCCACACGTCCCCCGCCTCCTGGAGCAGGTCGACGGTGGCCGGTACGCCCGGCAGCCGCAGTTTCGCCACGGAGCGCACCGCGCCCGTGAGCCGCTCGCGCGCACCGCTCGGCGCGAGCAGGGCGCGATGGATCCGCAGGACGCCGAGCGGCGGTTCGTCCGCGTCGCGGTTCTCGGCGGGCGCGAGGGCGTACCAGGTGCCGAACCGGCCGTTCCGCGACCAGTCCGACAGGGCACGCCCGGCGACCGTGGCGGGTGCCGGGGGTGTCGGCGGCGTCAGCGGTGTCCTCATCCTGCCCGGTTCTCCTCGGTGGTGGCTCAGCACGGCGGTGCGTCGGCGGACGCCGTGCGCGTTCCGTCGGGGGACTGCGGGCTGCTGCTGACGGCGACGGTCCAGGTGCCCCGGCACGGGTGGTTCGAGAAGTCGCCCACGAAGGTCACCGAGTACTGGGTGCTGCCCGACAGTTGGCGGGACTGCGAACCGTACGACTCCGCGGGCGAGTCCACGTAGTAGTCGGCGGTGAGCGTCAGGGGGCCGGTGCCGGTGGTGTCGACGGTCACGTCGGCGATCAGCGTGCTGCCCGCCCCACGGCGCAGGGGGCCGATGACGATCGTGACCGTGCCCGGCGTCGCCGGCGTCGTCGCCGTCGGGTCCGGGGTGGCGGCCGCGGTGCCCGGTCCCCCGGGTGCGGTCGTGGTGGGTGTGCCGTCGGCGGACGGTGCCGTCGTCGTGTCGCTCGGCGTCGGTCCGGTCGAGGCGCTGCCGGACGGTGATCCGCTCGGCGTCGGAGAGTCCGAGGGCGGGAGGGACGACGAGGACGGGGCCGGGGCGCCGGACGCGGGGGTACCGGAAGGGACGGAGCTCGCCACGGTCGTCGTCGTGTCGTCGGCCGCTCCGGCCGTCGCCACCGCCGCCGCACCGCCCGCGACCACGGCAAGCACGGCCGCCCCGACCAGCGTCCTTCCGAGGACGCCCTTGAGGCGGCCCAGGACCGTCAGCGCCGGCGTCGCCTCGTACACCGCTCCGGTCGTCGCGAACGGGAACAACAGCGCGAGCAGGGCGGCGAGCCGCCCGAGCCCGCGGCGTCCGCGCTCCTCCCAGTCGGCGCCGTAGCCGTCCGTGGCGGCGCGTTCGAGTCCGGCGAGGAAGGCGTCGATGCCGGGCCGGTCCGCCGGTTCCTTCGCGAGACCCGTCCGCACCAGGTCGCGCACCGGCTCGGGCACGTCGGCCACCTCGACGGGCGCCCGCAGGTGCTGGAGCCGCAGCGCGATCAGGTCGTCGGCGACGAACGGCTGCCGGCCGGTGAGGCACTCGTAGAACACGGCCGTCGCCGCGTACACGTCGGCCGCCGGGCCCGCCGGCTCGCCGTCCCACTGCTCGGGCGCCATGTACGCGGGCGTGCCCGCGGCCTCCGCCTCGCGGCCCGCGCGCACGGCGATGCCGAAGTCGGCGAGGGCGCTCGAACCGTCGGCGCGGACCAGCACGTTCTCCGGCTTGTAGTCGCGGTGCACCACCCCGGCCGCGTGGGCCGCGCCCAGCCCGAGCAGCGAACCCTTGAGCAGCACGAGCGCCGCCTCCGGGCCGGTGGCCCCGTGCTCGCGCAGCAGTTCGCGCAGGGTGACCCCGTCGACCGCCTCCATGACGATCGCCGCGCCCCGCCGGGCCTCCACGTACTCGTACAGCCGCACCACGCACGGGTGCCGCAACTCGCCGAGCAGCCGCGCCTCGGCGCGGAACCGGGCCAGGAAGTCCCGGTCGCGGTGCAGCCGTTCGCTCAGGTACTTGACGGCCACGGGGGCTCCGGTCGCCTCGTGGCGTGCCAGGACGACCCGCCCGCCCGCGCCCCGGCCGAGCGTCCGCACGGCCTCGTAGCCGGGGACCTCCCAACCGGCATCCGTCCTGTGTGCGTCGCTCATGCCGTCCCCTCAAGCGCCGTGCCGTCCCCGGCCGCCCCGCCCGTTCCGTCCGCCGGGCGCGCCCGGTCCACGGCCGCCCCGCCCGACCCCTCGGCCGGGCGCCCCCGGCTCACAGCCGCCCCGTCCGTCCCGTCCGCCGGGCGCGCCCGGCCCCCGGCCGCCGCCGCCCGACGCCGCTTCACCACCCGTCCCAGCCACCGCACCGGCGCCGCCCAGACCGGGAAGGCCACGAGAGCCACGACCACGGCCACGAGCACCGTGTCCCACGGCGCGGGCACCCGCCCCTCCAGCCAGTCACCGAGCCGGGACCGCCAGGCCAGCAGGGCGAGGACCAGGAAGCCGTACGTCCCGACGACCACCGCCAGGCCGTACGCGGCCATGCCGGTCTGCCGCGCCCCCGGCCGGCGGCCCGCCCGCAGGTCCCGCCAGAGCCCCTTTCGGAAGTACGCGCTCGCCTCCTCGCGCAGCCGCGGCACCCGCAGCGCATCCGTCAGCGCCTGGTAACCGTCCAGCGGCATCAGCGGATTGAAGTTGTACAGCGTATTCAGATACAGACCGAAGGCCAGGTGGAACAGCACGGCCGACACCGGCCCCACCGGCAGGTACGCCGCACCCACGGCGCACCAGCCCGCCAGCGCGGCCGTCGACACCGGCCCGGACAGCGCCACCACGACCCGCGACCAGCGGGTGCCGAACCACATGTCGCTCGTGTCCACGAAGGCGAACGGCATCCCCATCATGAGCATGAAGCCGCCCCGCCTCACCTTGCGGCCGTACGACTTCACCGCCAGGGCGTGCGCGAGTTCGTGCACCACGAGCGCGGAGACGTAGCCGACGGCGAGCGCCACCGGGCCCCAGACCCCGGACCCGCCGAAGTCGAGGAGGTGCTGCCGGTCCTGCGCCACCGTGAAGAACACCACCAGTCCGCCGAGCAGCGACAGCCAGACCAGCGCCACTCCGGTACGGGTGAAGAACCGCCAGCCGCCGCCGGAGTACAGCCGCGTCACCGCGCCGTCGAGGCCCGGCACGGACACCTCCAGCCTGAGCAGGGCCCGGTACACCGCCCGCCACAGCCGCCGCACTCCGGTGACGTCCTGCTTCTCCGGCTGCCCGGGCAGGCCGTGGAGGAGGCCGGCGCCCGCGAACGCCGCGAGCGCGGCCTCGATCCGCGGCAGCGCCAGCTCGCCGAAGCGGTCCGCGTACGCGAAGAGCAGGTCCCGCACGGTGGCGTCGCCGTCGAGCGCGTTCCACAGGAACACCTCGCGCTCGTCGAGCCGGAGGTACCCGCCGGTCCGCGTGTTGCTCAGCACCCAGTGCGGCTCCGCGCGGCCGCTCGTCGGCACCTGCTTGAGCGCCCATCCGCCGCGGCGGCGCGGCCGCGCGGTGAGCGGGCCGTGCGCCTCCGGCGCCTCCGGCTCGGCGACGGTGCCGGCGGGCAGCTCGGTGAGCCGGGTGCCGACCATGACGGTCCGGGAGCCGATCCGCGCGTCACGCGGCTGCTCGAACACCATTCGCACGTCGCCGACGCACAGTTCGGCGCCGTCGTCCAGGCGAGCCGAACCGCCGTGCAGGGGCGCCCCGCCGGCGACGGCCGTGCCGTTGAAGGAGTCCAGGTCCTCGACCCGGAAGCCCGACGCGTCACGGACGACGCGGGCATGGCGGCGCGACACGCTGCCGTCCGCCAGGACGACGTCGTTGTCCGCGCCGCGGCCCAGCGTGGTGACCTCGCCGGTCAGCGAGACGAGCAGGCCGGGGTCGTCGAGGCCGCGCAGCCGGGGCGCGGCGAACGACGTCGGTGCCGCGCCGCGGCGCAGGGTGCCGCAGCGCAGGCAGTACGGGAAGTCGCGCCGGACGTGCACGCGACAGGCATGGCAGAGCATTCCGATGGGCCCGACGCCTCAGGAACCGGTGACGAAGGAACCGCCGGCGGAGCCGCCGAGCGCGTCGTGGCCGGGCCCGGTGGTGCGCAGGTGGCTGTCGCCGAGCCGGTCGAGGCCGGGGCGGATGATCCCGCCTCCGCCGCTGGGCCGACGCCCGTTCTCGCCGCTGCTTACTTCTCCGCCGCCGCCTTCTCCGCCGCCGCCTTCGCCACCGCCGCCTTCGCCACCGCCGGGGTCGCCTCCGCCGCTGGGCCGGCGCCCGTTCTCGCTGCTGCTTCCCTCGCCTCCGCCGCCCTCGCCGCCGCCGTCACCGCCACCGGAGCCGCCGCCGCTGGGCCGGCGCCCGTTCTCGCTGCTGCCGCCGCCCCCGCCGTCGCCCTCACCGCCGCCGCCTTCGCCACCGCCGGAGCCGCCGCCGGGTCGGCGTCCGTTCTCGCTGCTGCTGCCTTCGCCGCCGCCCCCGCCGTCGCCGCCACCCTCACCGCCTCCGCCGCCTTCGCCTCCGCCGCTGGGCCGGCGTCCGTTCTCGCTGCTGCTCCCGTCTCCGCCGCCTTCGCCTCCGCCGCCTTCCCCTCCGCCGCCTTCGCCTCCGCCGTCCTCGCCCCGCTCGGAGATGCCGCCGTGGCCGAAGTCGCCGGCATGGCCGCCCTCCCCGCCGGGGCCGCCGCCGAAGCCGTCGCCGTGGCCACCGATTCCGCCGAAGCCGTCGGCGCCGAACCCTCCGCCGAATCCGCCGTCCTCGCCGAAGCCACCCGGCCCGCCGCTCCCCAGGTCGCCGGACCCGTGACCGCCGAAGCCGTCGCCGCCGCCGTCACCGAAGGAGCCGAAGTCACCGAAGCCGCCGGAGTCACCGAAATCACCGAAATCGCCCGAGCCGCCCAGGTCTCCCGGGCCGCCGAGGTCGCCCAGCAGGGACCCGCCGTCGTCGAAGGACGCGTCGCCGAGCGAGTCGCCGAGGAGACCGGCGGCCTCGGTGGGGGCCACGTCGAGCTCGGCCGTCTCGGCGGCCGGCACCACATCATGCGTCACGGCGTCATGCGTCACGGCGTCATGCGAGGGCGCGTCGAACGGCATGTCGTGGTGGGCCAGGGCGTGCGCCGCGTTGCCGAAGAAAAGGGACGACTTGGACAGTCGTGCGGCGAGGGTCGTCGGCCCCTCGCTCGTACCCGAGTCCACCCGGAGCCGGCGCAGCTCGTCGAGCTGCTCGGGCGTCAGGCCGAGTCTTCGGGCCACCTCGGCGGTGTCGCCGTCGAGTTCCGCAGCGAACCCGGGGTCAGTGGCCAGGCGGGTCATGGCATCGCGAAAGGCGTCGTTGTCGGTCATGGCCTCACGTTCTCCGTCGGGGTGCGTGCGCGTGGTGCTTCCGGCGGGAAGTGGAGGGTCCCCCTGGTCGGCGGCATGGATGCCATTCCGGCCATCCCAACCGATGCCTGCACGGACCCTTATAGAGGGTTTCGACCGCCCTGCGCAAGGGTGCAGGAGGGGACGAACCGCCTGCCGGGCAGGGGTCCGGCAGAAGGGTTTCGGCCAGCCCGGTCCGCCACGGCCCGCGGCGGGGCCGACCCCGGCCGTACGCAGATTTTGCCGTCCCGTGGTTGCCGCCCCCACGGCTCCGTCAGACGCTTGGTCACCATGCCCCCGGGCAGCTGGTTTCTGCTGGTCACGGGGGGTGCAGGGGACCCTCCGCCCTGAGCGGGGGACGTACATGCACCTCGAGTTCCGGCACCTCCGGGTCCTGCTCACCGTCGCCGAGGCCGGCAGCATCCGCAAGGCCGCCGCACGGCTGCAGCTCTCCCAGCCGGCCACGAGCGCCCAGCTGAAGCGGATCGAGCAGGAGTTGGGCGGTCCGCTCTTCGTCCGGAGCGCCGAGGGGGTGAAGCCGAACGAGAACGGGCAGTACGTGCTGCGCTGCGCACGCGACCTCGTGGTCGGCTTCGACCGGCTGCGCCAGCACGCGCGGTCGGCCGCCGAGGCGGACCGGGAGGCCGCCGCGCCGCTGCGGGCGGGCGGAACGGCCGGTCCCCTGGTGTCGTTGCTGATCTCCGCCCTCTTCGAACTCGACCCGGAACGCCGGCTCACCATCGACTCCCGCCGCTCGGTGCACACCCTCGTCAAGGCGCTGAGCCAGGCGAAATGCGACATAGCGGCGTTCGGTGAGTTCCCGGGCTTTCCGCTGCCCGTCGGCGATTCGGTCGCGACGCGCACCCTGCTGCGCGAGCCGGTCTTCGTCCTGCTCGCCGAGGACCATCCGCTGGCCCGCCAGGAGAAGGTCGGCCTCCATGAGCTGGCGGGCGAGGAGTGGGCCATGCCGGAGGCCGACGAGAGCGGTGTGCACGCGTACCTCCATCTCACCTGTCAGGCGGCGGGGTTCACTCCGCGCATCGCCCATGTGACGCCGGACCTGTCCGTGGCGCAGATCCTGGTGGCCAGCCGCCGTGCCGTGTGCGGTGTCTGGCCGACGGCCGAGGTCCCCACGCAGGGCACCGTGCTGCGGCCGCTGGTGGACGTCCCGTTCCACCGGCGGCTGTTGCTGGCCTGGAACACGGAGTCGGTTCCGCCCGAGCTCGCCGACGCGGCGGCCGAGCGGGTGCTCGCCGCGTATCTGTCGCTGGTGCGGGAGCGGCCGCAGTACCTGGCCTGGTGGCAGGACGGCGGGGAGGAGTTCGCGCTCGGCGCGGACACGTGACCGGCCGGGTCCGCGGTCCGGGCGCGCTTCGCCCCGGCGGCGCTCCCCGCGGGAGACGTGACCGGCCGGGTCCGCAGCCCGGGCGCGCTTCGCCCCGGGGGCGCTCCCCGCACCCCTATAGCTCCGCGGTTATATCCCACCTGGGATCACGTCAGGAACATGTCACCTGGTGAACACTTCGCGTCAACGTCCAAGGACGTCGTCACCCCCACGACGAGCGAAGGAACCACCCGTCATGGCCCGTCCCCTTCTTGCCCTTTCCACGATGGTCGCCGCCGGCGTCATCACCGCGGGTGCGATGACCGCACCGGCGTACTCGCAGTCCCCCGAGACGCAGCAGGCGACCTCCGCGCGCTCGGCGCGCGACACGGCCATATCCCGGGCCGAGGCGAACGTGGCCCGGCACGCCGACACCTTCGGCTTCGGCGCCGGCCAGGCGCTCCACGTCAAGGACGTCATCATCGACGCCGACGGCACCCAGCACGTCCGCTTCGAGCGGACCTACCGCGGCCTCCCGGTCGTCGGTGGCGACTTCGTCGTCCACCAGAAGGCCGACGGCTCGCTCAAGGGCTCCAGCAACGCCAAGGCCCACAAGGTGGCGCTCACGTCCGTCAGCCCCACCGTCGGCGCCAAGGGCACCGCGGCCGGCGCCCTGAAGCGCGCGCAGGGCCTGGTCAGCAACGCCCAGTCCACCCCCGAGCTGATCGTGTGGGCCGCCGACGGCACCCCGCGCCTCGCCTGGCGCACCACGGTCCAGGGCCTGGGCGACAAGGGCCAGCCGCACGGCGAGGTCTTCGTCACCGACGCCACCACCGGCGCCGCGATCGAGAACTACGACGTCGAGCACGAGGCGACCGGCACCGGCCACTCCGAGTACACCGGTGACATCAGCATCGACACCACCCTGCAGGCCAACGGCACCTTCGCCCTCATCGACCCGCTGCGCGGCCACATCACCAAGGACGCGCACAACGTCTCGGCCTCGTCCCTGAACAGCTCCTCCGGCACCCTGTTCACCGACGCCGACAACATCTGGGGCGACGGCCGGAAGTTCTCCACCGACCGCGCCACCGCCGCCGTCGACGCGCACGCCAACACCGCGATGACGTACGACTACTACAAGGCGACGTTCGGCCGTAACGGCATCAAGAACGACGGCCGCGGCGCCACCGTCTTCGTCCACGTCGGCACCAACTGGGACAACGCCCAGTGGTCGGACTCCTGCTTCTGCATGATGACCGGCGACGGCAACGGCACCACCGACCCCGAGCAGGTCGACCTCGACACCATGGGCCACGAGATGACCCACGGCGTCACCTCGGCCACCGCCAACCTGCGCTACAGCGGTGAGTCCGGCGGCCTGAACGAGGCCACCAGCGACATCCTCGGCACCATGGTCGAGTGGTACGCCAACAACCCGATCGACACCCCGGACTACCTCTTCAGCGACCAGTCCACCCCGCCGTGGCTGCGTCGCTTCGACAAGCCGTCCCTGGACGGGCGCTCCGCCGACTACTGGTCGAAGTCCGTGGGCCGGCTCGACGTGCACAACTCCTCGGGCGTCGGCAACCACTGGTTCTACCTCGCCAGCGAGGGCAGCGGCGCCAAGACCATCAACGGCGTCTCCTACAACAGCCCGACGTACAACGGCTCCACCGTCACCGGCATCGGCAACCAGAAGGCGTCCGCCATCTGGTACCGGGCGCTGACCGTCTACATGACCTCCACCACGGACTACAAGGGCGCCCGCACGGCGACCCTGAACGCGGCGAAGGACCTGTACGGCGCCACCAGCCCCGAGTACGCCACCGTGGCCGCCGCCTGGACCGCGGTCAACGTCCTCTGACGCACCCACGCACGGCATGAGCCGTGACAGCCGGCCCGGACGACGCCGAGGAACCCCTCGGCCGTCGCCCGGGCCCCGGCGCGTTCACGCCCCGGCGGCGGTCGTTCCGGTGCGGCGGGGCCGGGCGACGGTGACGAGGTACGCGGCGTACTCGTCGAGGGCGGCGAGCGCGAGGGCGTCGTCGCGGTCGATCAGCCAGGTGAGGGTGAGGCCGTCCAGGACTCCGAGGCCGTGCCGGGCGAGGACGGGCAGCGGGACGGTCCACTCGATGCCGGCCAGCCGGGCCATCGTCTCCAGGGAGGCGACGGTGACCTCCGCGTAGTGCGCGTACTGCCTGCGCGCGAGTTCGGCGAGGCCCGGCTGGCGCAGCGCGTACTGGGTGAGCTCGTACGTGAGGAGGTGCTCGTCCGGACTGCGCCGGATGCCCTCCCAGTACGTGTGCAGGGCCGCCCGGATCGTCTCCTCGGCGGAGGCGCCCTCGGTGGCCGCCGCGACGGCGGGGGTCGAGGCGCGCACCATGATCCGCTCGATGACGCTCTGCAGCAGCTCCTCCTTGGAGCGGAAGCAGTAGTGGAACGCGCCGAGCGGCAGCCCGGCCTCGCCGACGACCGCGCGGGTGGTCGCCCTGGCCACACCGTCGCGGATCATGACCCGGATCGCCGCCTCGATCAGCTCCTCGCGGCGCTCGTCGGCCGAACGTCGGGTCATGCGCGGCTCCAGGATGCGGTCGATGGCGTGCGGGTCAGCGGGCTCCGGGCACGCTACCCCACCGACTCGGATCTTCGCGCAGGGACGGAGGGAGGCCCCGGGCAGGGGTGGAGGGATCTGCCCGGGGCCCACGAACCGGCCGGCCGGCGCCACGGGCGTACGCCGTCGGCCGCTCGTACGGTCGGTGTCGAGGACGCGACATCGTGGCGATTGTCGGCACCGACCGCAGCGGATGGCCCCCCGAACCCCCGGCGTGGGCAGAGCCGGTACGGCGTCGACGCGCCGGCCGGCCGCCCCGCCGGAGCTTCGGCGAGGACGAACAGGGCTGCCCCAACGAGCCGACGTGACGGATCTGGCCGTCCGGCTCGCAAATCGCCCTGCCGTGTTGCAGTGTGGCCGTCCCGCCCCGCTTCCCGGCAGGTCAGACGTCCACACCACCCAGCTTGTCCCGTCGGCCGGGCGATATCTACGCGCAGTTTTTATGAGGAATACCGGCGCCACTAATTCCCCCCGGCGGCACCGGCAGCACCACGTAGGACGACACGACGATGGCCTTGAACAAACCAGCGCTGAAGGCGCTGCTCACCGGGCGACGGGCGCTGATCTGCCCGGAGGAACACGGCCTCGCCCGCCCGACCGGCCAGGGCCGCCGTGCCCACGGCCTGTCCCAGCAGCAGGTCGACGAGCTGACCGGGCGGGCGCTGCACACGTACAGCCGGCTGGAGACCGGCCGTTACCCCAACCCGCCGATCGGCTACCTGCGGCAGATCGCCCGGCTCTTCGGGCTGAACGAGCAGGAGTGGGACAGCCTCTGCCGGTACGCCGGCATCGGCGACCCGCCCGGCCCGCTCAGCACGGTCTCCGGGCTCGAGGTGCACGGCGCGTGGCAGGAGGCCGTCGACGGGATCTCGCACATGGCGTACGTCACCGACGCCTCCTGGAACCTGCTCGCCTACAACGAGCCCCTGGCCGAGGCGTTTCCGGGCGGCCGGACCCCGGACAACATGATGGACTGGATGCTGCTCGACCCCGACGGCCGCGTCACCCTGATGAGCTGGCGGACCGTCTGGGCGCCGCTGGTCCTGCCCCAGCTGCGGGCCGCGCTCGCGCTGCGCCCCGACGACGAGACGCTGCTGCGCATCGCCCGACGGGCGGTCGAGGACCCGGCGCTGCGGCCGCTGTGGGTGGCCGGCGGGGCGCAGGTCCATCCGGACGGCGACGAACGCCCGCTGCGCCACGCCCGCTACGGGCCCGGACACGTCACCATGTGCGCCGCGCAGCCGATGGCCGCCCCGGGCTCGCGGCTGATGATCCTGGTCTTCCACCCCGGCACCGCGAAGGCACACGCGCGGCTTCCCGTGCTCCGCGCCCACGCCGACGCCTGACCCCTCGGCGCCGGACGCCGGACGGCCGCCGGTCCCCCGGAAGGGACCGGCGGCCGCCGGGTCAACTCGGTTCGGTCGATTCAGCCCGTCTCAGGAGGCGTCCCGTACCGTCCCGGTGAACTCCGGGCCCTGGACGGGCTCCCACTTCCCGTCGTACGTGAACAGCCGGGCCCGCAGCGACTCGTTCGGCTCCCGGACCGTGTCCTTGGCCGTGGGCAGGGTCACGTCGGTGGCGGTCCGGCCGGCGGGGACGGAGAAGCCCAGCGACGAGTCCGGCCCCATCAGCGTGGACAGCGGCACCGCCGGGTCCGGCACGTGGCCGAAGTTCTCCTCCAGCCAGCCCGGGTCGAGGTCCGCCGAGTTCAGCTCCGCGCCGCCGGTCACCGGCAGGAACGTGATCCCGCCCACCACGTCGGCGTCGGCCGCCGCGGACAGCGTCACGCGCCAGGCCAGCCTGCCGCCCTCGGTCACGTCGGCCGCGACCGGCGTGATCCGGACCTTGGGCATGGGGTCGTCGTTCTTCGCGGTCACACCGCCGTGGTGGGCGCCGACCACCGCGCCGCGCACCGCCTTGACGAAGGCGTCCTGCGACACGTCGTTCCCGAAGCGCGTGTTGCCGCGCACCTCGACCTCGACGTCGATGTCCTGGCGGCCCGGGCGGACCGTGACCAGGCGCGAGGCGATCTCGTCGGTGCCGGGCTTGGGTACGAACAGCCGGACCTGGCCGCTGCCCTTGCCGGAGACCCGCACCGGGACGCGGTACGTGCGCACGCCCGAGTCGCCCTCCTTGACCGTCAGCCGGCCGATGTCGACGCGCGGCAGCTCCGCCGCGGCGACCGCCGGCAGACCGGGGCGCCAGCCCCAGGCGTCCATGAGCCAGGCCCGGCCCGACCCGGCGCGCGGGGTGAGTTCGAGCGTGCTGATCTTCTTGAGGTCCAGGCGGGCCCGGGTGGCGGGGGACAGCGGGACGCGGACCTCGCGGGCCCAGAGCGCGGTGTTCCGGTCGCTGCCCGGCAGTCCGTCGACACGGACCCGGCCGAGCGCCGCGCGGTGGCCCGAGGCGTCGGTCACGGCCACGTCGAACTCGGTGCCGCTGGTGTTCGGCGGCACGAAGAGCCGCAGCGCGAGGGACTCGGCGCCGTCGAGCGCGACCGGGCGCGCGGAGCGCACGGTCACCGGGGTGCCCGGGCGGCTCCAGCGCAGGGCGATGGCGTCCCGCCCCGGCTCGCGCCCGGTCTCCCAGAACGCGAAGTGCGGCGACTGGCCGCCCTCGTCGGGCTTCAGGCAGGCCCGCGCCGGGTCGGGGTCGATCTGCGCGCACAGCCGGCCGGCGCCCGACACGGTGACCGAGGAGCCCGGCAGGAAGGCGGGCGTGCGCCGCCCGCCGACCGCGTGGCTGAGCACCCGCGCCGGGCCGGCCGAGGGTGCCCGGCGCCCGGTGCCGTCGAGCAGCGGACGGACCTTGTCGTCGCCGTCGACGAACACCCGGGCCGCGGCAGCGATGTAGGTGGCGCCGGCGGTCTGCTGCTTCGCGGCGGTGAGCCGGGTCGCGGTGCCGGGGGAGCAGACCGGGTCGGTCGCGCCCGGCTCGGACCCGAAGTCGTCGTCGGCGGGCGCCTGGGCCTGCCCCGGCGTCCATTCGCTGTTGAAGAAGTTGTGGTTGGCGCCGACCACGTAGACCGCGCTGTGCAGGGCGGCGCCCTTGCTGACGCCCCTGGTGCCGTCGACGTAGATCTGGCCCTGGAGGTCCGACACATCGCCGTCGCAGCCCGGCAGGATCGTCATGGACGGCACGTCCGGGACCGGGTTCTGGCCGAAGATCGTGGGCCCGATCAGGACGTTGCCGCGGATCTTCCACCGCACGGGCCCCCGGTAGCCGTCCTGGTCGGCGGGCGGCGGGTAGAGGCTGTCGAGCGCGGCCCGGTTGACGCCCTCGCCGCCTCGCGAGTGGCCGACGAGCAGCACCTTGGAGAGGTCGGCGGGCGCGGTGCCCCGCACGGCGGCCGGGGCCGTCTCCGGGTGCGCGGCCCAGTCGGCCCAGCGGGCGAGGTGCAGCCGGACCAGCGACGAGCGGGCCTGGGCGCCGCCGTCCTCGGCCAGGTAGTCCTGTCCGTTGATGCCGTTGGCGGAGATCGACAGGGTCACGTAGCCCTGCGAGGCGAGCAGCTTCTGGGCCGTCAGATAGCCCTGGTGGCTCGGTATCGGCTTGGTCCCGGCCGGGCAGGGCCACTGGCCGGTCACCTCGTCGTGGCCCGGCGTGTAGCAGGTGCCGTGCCGGCCGTGCAGGAAGAGCGCCACCGGGCGCTTCCCCGGCGCGTTCGCCGGGCCGACGACGGTGGCGCGCATCTCGACGGGCGCGGGGAAGCCGGGCAGCTTCACGGACCGCAGGTCGTACTCGCCGCGCACGGTGCGGTAGTGACCGGGCACGCCGGGGTCCACCGGGTTCGCCGGCAGCGGCGGCTCCTGCCCCGCGGACGGGGTGAGCGGGCGGGCGGGGGCGAGCCGGGGTGCCCGGGCGTCGCCGGACCCGGCCGCGGGCGCGTCGAGGCGGCGGCCGGCGGCGGTCACGCTCAGCCGCGCCCCCTGGTCGACGGAGGTCTCGCCGAGCGTCAACCGAAACGTTTTTCCATCGGGTTGGGCCACCGGATGTCCCAGCAGCCGGTCGCCGTCCCGGAACTCGACCCGGGCATCGCCCATGGGCACGGGCTCCGGGGCCGTCCAGACCAGCTGCCGGCCCGCACCGGTGCCGGTGAGCCGCCAGCCCCCCGGCAGGCCGAGCCCGCCGTCCGGCGACGCCGTCGGCGGTGTCGCCGACGGCGTGTGCGGCGCCGGCTGCGCGGACGCGATGCCCGGCGCCGCCGCCGTCATGGCCAGTAACGCCACTGCGGTGGTCACTCCGCGTGTGACACGTATCAAAGCGGTCTTCCTCACGATCGGTTCTCGTGGGGAAACTCCTGGGACCCCCCGTCACCCGGTCTCCCGGGCATCACCGGCCCCCGGTTCCCCCCTCGCCCCGGGAGGACGGTGGTGCCCGCCCGCGGGTTGCCTCGGCACGCCCGATGCCGCATCCCGTAGGGTCGGGAAATGGCCAAGTACTTCGACGTGCACCCGATCTCGCCGCAGCCCCGCACCATCGGCACCGTGGTCGACAGCCTCCGGGCCGACGCCCTGATCGCCTACCCCACCGACTCCTGCTTCGCGCTCGGCTGCCGCATCGACAACCACGAGGGGCTGGACCGGATCCGCACCATCCGGCGCCTCGACGACCGCCACCACTTCACCCTGGTCTGTGAGAACTTCGCCCAACTCGGCCAGTTCGTGCGCTTCGACAACGACGTCTTCCGCGCCGTGAAGGCCGCGACCCCGGGCAGCTACACCTTCATCCTGCCCGCCACCAAGGAGGTCCCGCGCCGCCTCCAGCACCCCAAGAAGAAGACCGTCGGCGTCCGCATCCCCGACCACGCCGTCACGCTCTCGCTGCTCGCCGCCCTCGGCGAACCCCTGGTCTCCAGCACCCTGCTGCTCCCGGACGAGGACGAGCCGATGACCCAGGGCTGGGAGATCAAGGAGCGCCTCGACCACGTCCTCGACGCGGTGGTCGACTCCGGCGACTGCGGCACGGAACCCACCACCGTCGTCGACTTCTCCAGCGGCGAGGCCGAGATCGTACGGCGCGGAGCGGGTGACCCGAGCCGCTTCGAGTGACGCCGACGGGCAGCGGAAACGGTCCGTCGACGGTCCGACCAGTGGACCCGACCTGCTGCGATGTCGGTGCGGCGGGTTAGTGTGCAGTATCGGCGCAAGCGGAAGAGCGAAGAACGGAGGCCGACCATGGGCAGGAACCGTGCCGGCCGGCCGCCGGGCACCCGGACCAACGACGACGGGTTGACCCAGCGGCAGCAGCAGATCCTCGACATCATCCGCTCCCACACCCAGGACCACGGCTTCCCGCCGTCGATGCGGGAGATCGCGTCCGCCGCCGGTCTGCTCAGCACGTCCAGCGTGTCCCACCAGATCCGGGCCCTGGAGAAGAAGGGCTTCCTGCGCCAGGACCCGCAGCGTCCGCGCGCCTATGTGGTCGCCGACGCCGGGTCCGCCGCCGGCCCTGACGGCAGCCTGGCCGAGCGGCAGGCCGTGACCGTGCCCCTGGTCGGCCGGATCGCGGCCGGCGTGCCCATCACCGCCGAGGAACTGGTGGAGGACACCCTGGTGCTGCCCGCCCAGGTCGTCGGCGCGGGCCGGCTGTTCGCCGTGACCGTCGTGGGCGACTCGATGCGGGACGCGCACATCGAGGACGGCGACGTCGTGGTCGTCCGCGCCCAGGACACCGCCGACGACGGCGACATCGTCGCCGCCATGCTGGACGGCGAGGCCACCGTGAAGCGCCTCGCGCACGAGGGCCCGCACGTCTGGCTGATGCCGGCCAACCCGCGCTACGCGCCGATACCCGGCGACGACGCCGTGATCCTCGGCAAGGTCGTCTCGGTCTTCCGTACCCTCTGAGCCGCGCGCCGCCGGGCCGGACCCCGGTTCGGCCCGGCCCGGGTTCAGCTCAGCGCGGCCGCGGTCGGCACGACGATCCCGTACAGGTCGTCGACGGTCGCGAGCGCGCCGTCGTGCAGCTGCCGCGCCGACACCTCGGCGCCCGCCGTCGCCAGTGGCCGGGTCGCGCAGGCGTCGGCGACGACGGTCGGGCGGTTGCCGCGCAGGAAGGCGCCGGCCGTCGTGAAGGCCACGCACATGTGGGTCATGAAGCCGGCGACGACGACGTCCTTGTGCCCGGCGGCGTCCAGGTGCTCGCCCAGGTCGGTGCCCACGAAGGCGTCCGGCGCCGTCTTGACCACGACCCGCTCGCCCTCGGCCGGAGCCACCCGGGGGTGGATCTGCCCGATCTCGGCGCGGATGTCGTACGGGGTGCCCTCGCCGCCGTCGTTGATGACGTGGATGACGGTGGCACCGGCCGCCCGGGCCCGGGCCAGCAGGTCGGCGGCGGCGTCCAGCGCGGCCTCCCAGCCGGTCAGCTCCATCACGCCACGGGTGTAGGTGTTCTGGTAGTCGATCAGGATCAGCGTCGCGTCGGCCAGCGAGGCCGGGGTCTGGTCGAAGCCGCTGAGCGTGCGCAGGGTGGTGGAGGACATGACGCCCTTTCTCAGGGTGGTTCGGGAAGGGAACGCGGCCACTGGTCCGGTTCCGGACCCCGGTCGACCGCGCCCCTCCACGCTACGAACCACCCCGTGATGGCGGCAATGTCATACGAGTTGCAGATCCGGACATCGCCCCGGGAGGCCGCGTCGCCGCCGGCGCGTCAGAGCTCCGCCCCGTCGCCCTGGGCGACTTCGACGTCCCGGTGCAGCAGGGTGAGGCCCGCGGCCGCGGATCCGGCGGCGGTGCCGCACAGCAGCGCCATGGCGAGCAGAGCGGGCGCGACGCGCCGGGTCGGTGCCCGGCCGAGCAGTGCCCTGACCCGCGCGGGGACGGGCCCGCCGACCGCCCGGGCCGCGAACTCGGGCCGGTCCGACCGCCCCGGGGTGGCGGCGAGCGCCGCCCGGCCGACGGCCCGCGCGGTCAGCCCGCGGTCCCCGGAGCGCCGGGCCGCCGCCTCGTCCGCGGCGCGCTCCGCCGCGTACGACACCTGCGGCAGCGCGCCACCGAGCGCGGGGTGGCACCAGCCGGCGAACCGGGCCGCGGCCAGGAAGAGATGGTGACGTCCGGCGAGATGGGCGCGCTCATGGGCGAGCAGCGCCTCGCGCTCGGGCGCGCTCAGGGCGCGCAGCATCCCGGAGGTGACGACGATCCGGTCCGGCCGGCGCCGGGTCCCGGGCAGCGCGTACGCGTCGGCGCGCGGGTCGTCGACGACGCACAGACCACCGGCGTGCGGCAGCCCGGCCACGTCCTCGTGCGCGGCCCGCATCCGCCGCGCCTCCGGGACCGCCCGGCGGACCGCGACGGCGGAGGCGACGGCGAGCGCCCCGGCGGCGAGCACGGAGAGGCCGAGGACCAGGAAGCGCGGCCCGGTGTCCAGCGGCCGCACGAGCTCGGCGAGCCGTGCCAGCGGCGGTACGGCGAGGGCGAGCGGCAGCAGCAGGGCGCCCAGACAGGCGACGACGCCAAGGGCGAGGGCGGCGGCCGCACCGGTGACGGTCCACAGCGCGATGTCGGGCCGCACCCGCTCGGCCACCCGCCGGGCGAGCGGCGGCAGCCCCCACGGCAGGAGCAGCGGGAACAGCAGCAGGGGGAGCGGCGCCAGGGCCGGCAGCGCCGGTACGGTCACGATCCGCCGCCCTCCAGGAGGCGCCGCAGCTCGGCCTCGTCCGCGGGGCTCAGCCCCTCGACGAAGCGCGCCAGGACCATGCCGCGGTCGCCGTCCTGCTCCAGCTCGCGGTGCATCCGGCGGGCGGTCAGCCCATGGGAGTCCTCGATCGGGTGATAGACGAAGCCGCGCCCGGCCGGACTCCGGTCGATCGCGCCCTTCTCGTAGAGCCTGGCGAGGAGCGTCGCCACCGTGGTGCGGGCGAGCGGCTGCGGTATCGCGGACCTGACCTGGGCGGCCGTCTGCGGGCCGCCGGCCGACCAGAGGGCCGCGAGCACACTGGCCTCCAGCTCGCCCGAGGGGCGTCGCTCGTTCTCCGTCTCCGCCATGGAACCTTCGTCTCCGGGTTTTCGTCTACAGTGAAGTAGACCGACTACTGTTCTGTAGACAGAGGATACGTGGTCGTCACCCCCGCCCGCCCGGGCATGCCCGGCCGCCGTACCGCCAGAACCGGAACGACCGGATCGATCAGAACGAAGGGCCGAGCCGATGCCCCTGCCGCTCCTCGCCGCAGCACCACCGCTCACCGCGCTCGCGGTGAATCCGCTGGACGCGCACTCCCTGCTGGCCACCTTCGGCACGCTCGGCATCGCGTTCGTCCTGTTCGCCGAGACCGGCCTGCTCATCGGCTTCTTCCTGCCGGGCGACTCGCTCCTCTTCACCGCGGGGCTGCTCTGCGCGGGCTCCGCCACCGCGCCCGGCCACCTCTCGCTGCCGTGGGTGCTGCTCGCCGCCGTCGCGGGCGCGCTCGCCGGGGCCCAGACCGGCTATCTCCTCGGCCGCCGCGCGGGACCGGCCCTGCTGGCCCGGTCCCGATCCCGCAAGATCGCCGAGGGCGCGGCCAGAGCCGGCGAGATCCTGGAGCGGTACGGCCACGCGAAGGCGATCGTCCTCGCCCGCTTCCTGCCGATCGTGCGCACGGTGCTCAACCCGCTCGCCGGCGTCCTCGACGTCCCCGCCCGCACCTTCGCGCTCTGGCAGGTGCTCGGCGGGCTGCTGTGGACCGTCGGCGTGACCCTCGCCGGATACGGGCTCGGTGCGTCCGTGCCGAGCATCGACCGCTATCTGCTGCCCGTCATCGCCCTGGTCGTCGTCGTCTCGCTGATTCCCGTCGCCCTGGAAGTGCGCCGGGCCCGCCGCACCCGCCGCGTCGAAGGGGGAGTCTGACCGGTGCTCCTCGCCACCCCCGCGACCCCCGCGATCCCCATGCCGCTCCGGGACCTCGCGCTCCCGGCCCTCGCGCCCCTGGCGGCTCCCGCGTCCGGGACCTCCCTCGACGGCAGGTCCTTCGACGGGGCCGGCATCGACGGGCCGGTGTACCTCGACGTCGTCCACGCGGCCCAGGCCGCACCCGGCTGGTTCGACCACGCCGTCAGCGCCTACTCCGCCTACGGGCTCGCCGTCTTCGCCGCGCTCATGGGGTACGGCTGGTGGCGGGCGCGCGGCATGGGCGACCGGGACCGGGCGGTGCGGGCGCTGGCCGCGCCCGTGCTCACGGCCCTGGCCTTCCTGGTGAGCGCCGCGCTGAAGCTGCGCGTACGTGAACTGCGGCCCTGTCAGTCGCTGCACGTGGTCACCCTGGAGGCGTGCCCGGCGGCCGGCGACTGGTCGTTCCCGAGCAACCACGCGACCATCGCCGCCGCCGCGGCGGTCGCCCTCTGGTTCGTCTCGGCCCGGCTCGGCCTGGTCGCGAGCGTCTGCGCGCTCGTGATGGCCGCCTCACGCGTGTGGGTGGGCGCCCACTACCCGCACGACATCGCCGCCGGACTCGCCGTCGGTGCCGCGGTCGCGGTGTCGCTCGGGCTGCTCGTCCGGGGCTTCGCCCCGGCCCTGGCCGGCCTGATCCCGGGCCCGGTCAGGACCTTCGCCCTGGGCCCTGCCCGGGAGGCGTCGGCCTGACCTGATAGGTGGCCCGGGGCTCCGCGTCCGCCGCGTCGTCCTTCATCGCCCGGGCCTCGCTCTTGAGGATGCGCGCCGACTTGCCCGCGCTGCGGGCGAGATCCGGCAGCTTCCTCGCGCCGAGCACCACGATGGCGATGATCAGCAGAATCGCCATCTCGCTCAAACCGAACACGTCAGCCCTCCCGGCCCTGTTGCCGACGCCGACTGAGCGCGCGCCGCCGTCTCTTCTACGAGACTGTAGAGCATCCCTGGTCTTCACCGCCTTCCCCTGTCGTCGAACAGGTACGCTGCCGCGCGTAGCGGCGGTAAGCGGAGGGAACGATTCGGCTCATGCGGCGTCAGAAGAGCAGGTACATAACGGCATTGGTCGCGGCGGCGCTGCTCGCCGCCACCGGATGCGCGGGGCAGGGCGACGGCTCGTCGGGGCGGGACGCCAAGGGCAGCGGACCGGGCACGGCGGGCCCCGTCCGCCCCGGTGGCGCGACCCCCGGCGGCGAACCCACCGGAGCTCCCGGCGGCGGTGCCTCGGCCGGCGACGGAAAGCTCCCCGGGATGCCGACCGCCGCGCGGGCCCGCACCCTGCTCGCCGGCCTGAAGGTGGCCCCGCAGGGCTCCATGACCGGTTACAGCCGTGACAGGTTCCCGCACTGGGCCGAGCAGGGCGACAGCTGCAACACCCGCGAGACCGTGCTCGAACGCGACGGCAAGGACGTCAAGCGCGACGCCGAGTGCCGCGCCGTCTCCGGCACCTGGGTCAGTGCCTACGACGGCAAGACCTTCACCAAGGCGTCCGGCCTGGACATCGACCACACCGTGCCGCTCGCCAACGCCTGGCGCTCCGGCGCGAGCGGCTGGACCCAGGAGAAGCGCAAGGCGTTCGCCAACGACCTCACCCACCCCCAGCTCCTCTCCGTCTCTGCGGTGTCCAACCGGTCCAAGGGCGACCAGGGGCCCGACGAGTGGCAGCCGCCGCTGAAGTCCGACTGGTGCGGGTACGGCAGGGCCTGGACCTCCGTGAAGGCCACCTACGGCCTGTCGGTGACCGCCGCCGAGAAGAGCATGCTCGGGAAGATGCTGGACACCTGCGGCTCCTGACCCGAAGAGCGGGTGCCGGGCGAGCGGCCCGGGTCCGATCGCGACGGCGGTCCCCCGGCCGTCACCATGCCCGCCGTCGTGGCCGGGGCGAGCGCCTCGGCGGCGAGCCGGTCCTGCCGCTGCCCGGCTCGCCGGTGACGACGAGCGCTCCGCCGCGCCCCGCGCGGGCGGTCGCGAGGAGAGCGGCGATGTGCCCCGACTCGGAACCCCGGCCCACGAGTTCCTCCCGCCCCCCGACGGGAGGGGGCACGCGGACCGGGGTGGTACAGGCGTACGGCTGGGTCTTCTGCCTCTCCAGCGGTGCGGGAAGAGGAGGAGCCGGGCCGGCGGTGTGGAGGATGGTGGCGCCGCGCGGGGAGGCTGGGGGTGCCGCCGCGCGGTCGCCGTGGACGACGATACGAAGCGGGCCCCTGCCCCCTGCAGCCGTCCGTTTGGGGGGCTTGCGTGCCGGCCGGCCGGTGTCAGCCCCCGTCGAGGCTGTCCTCGCGCACCCGGCAGGCCAGGTCGATCTTGGTGTAGGCGGGGCGTCCGGCCTGCTGGTACTTGGCCTTGACCCGGTCGAGGTAGTCCTTCGCGGTGTGCACGGTGATGCCGGCCCGGCGGGCGGCGGACTTGAGGGTCATGCCGGAGGCGTAGTCCAGCAGGATCTCCCGTTCGCGCGGCGAGAGCCGGGGCCGGGCCGGGCTGGTGTCGTGCGCGCAGGCGAAGGCGAGTTCGGGGGAGTGGGCGCCGCGCCCGGCCGCGATGTCCTTGATGGCGGCGACCAGGGTCGGCAGGTCGTTGTCCTTCGTCAGATAGCCGTCCGCGCCCGCTCGCAGCGCCTCGATGACCCGGGTGCGGTCGGGCACGGTGCTGATGACCAGGACCCGGCTGCCCGCGCGCAGCAGCCGCCGGATGTTGTCGGCCGGCTCGGAGCCGTCCCGCAGGAGCAGGTCGAGCAGCACGATGCCGGGCGGCGCGGCGCCGGTCAGGTCGAGGAGTCCGCCGACGTTCGCGGCGGTCGCCACGAGCCGCAGTTCGGGCACCTGGCCGAGCCAGGACCGCATGCCGTCGAGGAGCATCCGGTCGTCGTCGACGACGGCGACGTCGATCACGCGGGCCACCTCAGCTCCACCCGTACGCCCTCGCCGGGCGCCGTGTCGACGACGGCCCGGCCGCCGACCTCGGCCATCCGGGAGTGCACCGATCCGCGCAGGCCGAAGCCCGGCACGTAGTCCTCGGGGTCGAAGCCGGGGCCCCGGTCGACCACGGTGACGAGCAGTCCGCGGTCGCCGCTGCCGGCCGCGGTGAGATAGGCGTGGCCGGTGCCCGCGTGGCGCCGTACGTTGTTGAGCGCCTCGCGCGCGGCGTCGGCGAACGCCGCGGCCACCTCGGGCGGCACCGGGGGCAGTTCGTGGTACTGGGCGGTGACCCGCAGTCGCAGGCTCTCGGCGGAGCGGACGGCGTCCTCCAGGGCGGCGCCCAGCTCCGGGTGGTGGACCTCGTCGGCGGTCTGCTGGATGAGCCGGCGCAGATAGGCGGCCTCGCGGCCGCAGCGCTCCCTGACCTCGGGCGCGTTGCCGTCGATGCCGCCGCCGGCGAGCGCGGTCAGGGTGGCGAGCACGGTGTCGTGCAGCGCCCGGTGGTGGTCCAGGCGTTCGGCGTACCGCGCCTTCTGGCGCTCCGCGGCGAGGGCGCGCGCGTTGGCCTCGTCGAGCAGCCGCCCCTGGCGGCGCAGGTACCACCACATGATCGCGGTCATCGCCGCCGAAGAGAGCAGCGAGTTGAGGTGTCCGCCGAGGACCGCGCGGCTCGCGCCGACCAGGTGGTAGCCCAGCAGATGGGTGACGACGAGCAGCGCGATCGCGGTGAGGGCCTGCCGCCGTGCGAGGACGATGGCGGCGAGGCTGCTCGCCGAGCCGCCGAGCAGCATCGCCCAGCCGATCGTCGGGGTCTCCCGGACCCCGCCCCACCCGTACAGGACGTACGGCAGCGCGCATCCGGTGACGAGCACGTCGGCCCACACGAGCCGCGGCTCGAACCAGCCGCGCCGCAGCGCCGCCCCGTACACGAGCAGGCTGAGCGCGAGCGCCGCCGCGAGGCACAGGTACTGCGCGGGGTGGCCGTCGCGGCGCTGGGCGACGGCGAGGACGCCGACCGTGAGATGACTGGCCCGGTACAGGAGGGTGGTCAGGATCATGAAGGACTGCGCGCGCTGGAGGCCCGACCCGACCCCGTTCCTGGGGCGCAGCGCGCTCAGCCGCTGGATGGCTCCGATTGACCGTCGTATCGACCCGTTCAGCTTGTGCACCGTTCCCCCAGGAGTTGCCGCCGTCACGCATTGTGCCTCAGCGGGCACCTGCCGACAGGGCCGCTACCAGCCGTTTCGCGGGCGGTGTGAAGGCGGTGTGCGGAAGCTGTGCCCGTGGTGCCGGCCGGGGTGCGGGAGGGGCGCGCCAAAGTCTTGCCGGTGTGACATGTCCATGGTTACCTCGGGTAAGTCCTCGTCAGGAGCCCTCGTCAGGAGCCGGAAGAAGGAACCCCCATGCCCTCTCCCCGCCTGCGCCTCGGCGCAGTCCTCGCCGCCGGAATCGCCCTCGTCGCGGCGCTCGGCGGCACGCCGGCCGCCGCCCGGCCGTTCGCCCGACCCGTCACCACGGACGCCGACGGCGCACTGCGCGAGGTGATGTTCGTCGGCAACAACTGGGACGGCACCGCCGATGTCATCGAATCCCGGGGCGACTTCCGCCACATCGGCCGGGTGAACGTGATCCCCGACCGGGAGGAGCGGCTCCGCGAGATCTACCTCGACCCGATCCGGCTGGGCTTCTTCCTCGGCGTCCGCAACGGACCGGGCGAGGGCCACGACCAGTTCGTCGACGACATGTACGCCACGCCCGACGGCACCGCCATGGTCGTGTCCCGGCCCAGCTTCGCCGACGTCGTCTCGATCGACCTGCGCACCGGCCGCATCAACTGGCGCTTTGCGGTGGCCGGTTACCGATCCGACCACATGGCCGTCTCGCCCGACGGCACCCGCGTCGCCGTCTCGGCCTCCACCGCCGACACCGTGCACGTCCTCGACATCGTCACCGGCCGCCAGCTCGGCTCCTTCAAGACCGGCGCCAAGCCCCACGAGAACGTCTTCACCTCCGACGGCCTGCTGTGGAACATGTCCATCGGCGAGGTCACCACCGCCCTCGACGCCCCCTGGCTCGACTGGACCAAGGGCGACCGGAAGATCACCGTCGTCGACGCGGCCACCTTCCGGACCGTACGGGTCATCGACATGCGCGAGCGGCTCGACGCCTTCGGACGCGGCGACCTCTCCGACGCGGTGCGGCCCCTCGTCTTCACCCCGGACGAGAAGAAGATCTACTTCCAGGTCTCCTTCTTCAACGGCTTCCTCGAGTACGACATCGCCACCGACCGCATCACCCGCCTGAAGACCCTCCCCGCCAACCCGGCCACCAACCCCGACCGCACCACCTGGGTCAACGACTCACGCCACCACGGGCTCTCCATCAGCCCGGACGGCGGAAAGCTGTGCGTCGCCGGGACGATGGACGACTATGCGACCGTCGTCGACCGGGCCACCCTCCAGGAGGGCCCGCTGGTCGAGGCGAACAAGCCGTACTGGGCGACGGTCAGCGGCGACGGCAAGGACTGCGTCATCTCCGAGAGCGGCGCCGACCGGGTGACCGCGATCGACTTCGCCACCGGACGGCGGGTGGCCACCGTGGACGTCGGCGACCACCCGCAGCGGGTCCGCCTCGCGCGCGTACCCGCCGACTGGACCGGCCCCGCGGCCGGCTGACCGCCTCCCCGCACCCGTATCCGCCCGCACACGACGAAGGGGCCTGCCGGACCGGCGTCCGACAGGCCCCCTCCGTGCGCGCGCTCAGCGGATCAGGAGCGGGTGACCTTCACCTCGTACAGCGAATAACCCCAGCCGGTGCCCCGCCGCTCGCCGTGGATCCGGACGTAGCGGGCCGGCTGCGAGGCGAACTCGGCCGTGTCGTAGCCGCCGTCGCCGGAATCGGTGGACCACGCGGTCCGCCAGTTCGCGCCGTCGTCCGACAGCTCGATCCGGTACGCCCGCCCGTACGCCGTCTCCCAGTCCAGGGTGACCCTGCCGACCCGGCGCTCGGTGCCCAGGTCCACCTGCCACCACTGGTCGTCGTTCCACTCGCTGGCCCAGCGGGAGCCGGTGTCGCCGTCCACGGCGCGGCCGGGCGAGAAGTTCACGAACGGGTTCCACCACTCGCTCGTGGAGGCGGAAGCCGGCTGCCCCGCCGCGAGGTCGACGCCCATCTCGTGCTTCTCGGTCTTCTTCCAGGTGGTCAGGTACGACTCGGCGCCCCGGGACAGCTCGTCCACGACGCCCGGGCCGCCCGGGGTGAGCCGGATCTGCTCGATCCAGTCCGGGACGAGCCCGTTGTGCGCACCGCCGTCGGTGTTGAAGTCCCAGGTGCGCTCACCGGTGACCTGGCGGTCCAGGACCGATCCGCCGTCGAAGCTGCGGAAGGGGTACTTCACGGCGTTCGGGGCGTCCGCGCCGACCGGTGCCGGCCAGCCGCCGACCCCGTTCATGTCGGTGCCGTAGCCGAGCCCGACGCCGTACTTCTTGCGCAGGTCGGCCTTCTGGGCGGCCTCGCCGATGAAGCCCTGCGCGCCGGACATGTACTGGGCGACGAACCCGCCGAGCCCGTACACCCGGTCCGTCCAGTCCCGGTCCATCCAGCTGTGGCTGGAGATGACGCCCGGGTACTCCTCGGCCTCCAGCATGTCCAGGGCGCGGCTCGCGGCCTTGACGCTCATGTGGTCGAGCTCCAGCATCATGCCGCGCTGCATCATGCCCTTCACGGCGTACTCGCCGAGCCTGGTCAGCCCCCGCTTGTTGCACTGGGCGTCGGAGGCGTACGAGGGGACGGTCACCCCGGCCGGCAGCTTCTCCGCCAGCGGGGGCAGGACGGTGGCCAGGCCGATCGGGTTGTCGTGCTGCGGGCCCGCGCACTTCTCGGTGGCCCAGAAGGTGCCGGTCGACAGGAACTGGCCGATGTTCACGGCGACACCGGTCGTGCCGCTGTCGAAGCGGACGCCGCACAGCGCGTTGTCGAACTTGTGGCACAGGAACATGCTGCGCACGCCGAGGCCGTACAGCTCGTCCAGGCCCTTGTCGATGTCGGCCTGCGAGCACTGGGGGACGTCCAGGATCATCTTGCAGCCGAACGGCTCCGAGGTCTCCACGCCCAGGACCACCGCGAGCTTGCCCTGCTCGATCACCGAGCGGGCCTGTGCGGAGTCGGTCACGATGCGGAACCAGCCCTTGCCCGGGCCGCCGTACATCCTGTCGACGTAGTCCTGCAGCTCGTAGCTCTTACGGGCCTCCAGCCGGATGGCGTCCATCTCGTCACAGCCGCGGTCGCGCGGCAGGAGCGAGCAGATCAGGCCGTTGGTCACCAGGTCGTTGACCAGGACCCGCTGCCCGCCGCGCCAGGCCCGCTCGACCCACGCGTAGTAGTTCTGCTGGTGGCTCAGCGACTTGTAGGCCGGCCAGTCCTTGAAGGTGGGCCAGCCGACCGGGTCGTGGTGGCCGTCGTCGCCGCCGGTCAGATGCTCGAAGAGCGCGCCGGAGCCGTCGGGGTAGTGCTCCGGGCAGTCCTTGAGCGCGTCGGCGACGCCGGCCTCGGAGAAGGTCTGGCCGCAGATCATGCGGCCGCCGAAGCCCTCGTTGGACATCAGGTGGTTGTGCGCGTCGATGAAGCCGCGCACCTTGCCCTGGGCGTCGGTCCCGGTGAACGGGGCGCCCGTGACGTTGATCTGCGAGTCGGGAGCGGGCCGGGCGGTCGGCTCCCACCAGTGGCCACCGGTGTCGGCGGCGGGGACCGGCCCCGCGCCGAAGACGACGGTGGCCAGGGCGATGAACAGGGACACCAGGGCGAACCGGCCGCCCGCCCCGCGTCGTGATGGTCGAATCATGTCAGCGATGCCTTCGGTCGGGGGGATACCGGGCTGCGAGCCGCCTGTGGTGTTTCTGTGGGTAACAGGCGGCTCGGGCCGAGGATCGCGGCGATCGCCGAGTGAGTCAAGGGTCCGGGTCAAATGACCTGTTGATGGAGCGTCAGGGTCCGGATCGGCCCTCGGCGCCCTCGATGAGGGCGACGAACTGGTCGGCGGTCGTGTCGAGCAGCGCCTCGGCCGCCCGCTCGTCGCCGAGCACCAGATACTGCAGCGTCAGCCCGTCGATCACCGCCGCGAGCAGTCGCGCGAGCAGCTCCACCGGCGCCTTCGGCGTCACCCCGCGCGCCGCGCACACCTGCTCCACCAGCGTGGTCGCGGACGCCACGTACTGCGCGTACTGCGCCCGCGCCAGATGCTCGAACCCGTCCTCGCGCAGCGCGTACTGGGTGAGCTCGTACGTCAGCATGTGCGCGGCCGGATGCGCCGTCACGTGCTCCCAGTACGACCCGAGCGCCGCCCGCACCGTCTCCCGCAGCGTCCCCCTCGGCTCGACCGCGGACATCACCCGGGACACGTAGCTCCCGGTGATCGACTCGATCGCCGCCTCCAGGAGCGCCTGCTTGGAGTCGAAGCAGTAGTGGAACACGCTCAGCGACACCCCGGCCTCGGCGCAGATCGCGCGCGTCGTGGCGCGCCCCACCCCGTCCCTGGCCATGACCCGGACGGCGGCCTCGACCAGCTGACGGCGTCGTTCGGCCGACGGCATCCGTGCCATGCCTTCCTCCTCGGGTCGTGGTCGGGCGCGGTCAGGTTAACCGCCCGCGGGCGAACCGGTGCCGACGACGCCGAGGAAGAACTGATCGGTGCACAACCCTTGTCAGTGCAATTTCACATTACTATTTTACTCCTCATGCGCTGACGGCTCACATGTCGTCAACTCCCGTACGAGCCAGGGGAGTCGAGAGCGCGTAATCCCCCACGAGGAGACCCAGAACCGTGCGTAGATCCCTGCTCGCCACCGCCATAGCGGCGACCCTCGTCGCCTCCGCCGCACAGGCCACGGCCCAGGCCACCGAGCGTCCCGGCCCCGTCCGGGCCCAGGCGCCCGCCACCTTCGCGCCGATGGCGCCGACCGGCGGCAACCCCTTCGACGAGGTCGACCACCTCGCCAAGGCCACCCCCGCCAAGCCCGCCCCGGCCCCCGCCCCCGGCGGCACGAACGCCAAGCCCCGCGTCTTCGGCCCCGCCACGCCGCAGGCCGCCACGGCCGCGCGGCGCACCGCACCGGCGCCCGCGACGCTCGCCGCCGGCGTCCCCTGCACCCTCGACGGCATCACCGCACTCACGCCCGAGCAGTTCGCGGACTTCCTGGCCGACCCCGCCGTCACCGCCGACGGCTGTCTGCGCACCCTCATCTGGACCTGGGACGCCCGCCTCGCGCCCGTCATGTCCGACGCCCACGTGCAGGCCGTGTCCCACCGGATATCCGCGCTCGCCGCCGGCCACGACGGCCGCAACACCACCCACCTGGAGGAGATGTTCACCTACCTCCACGCGGTCGCCTACCACGACTACTCGCGCGACGAGATCGACATCACCGACGCGCCGACCGTCGACGCCATGCGCCGCGCCATCGCCGACTTCGCCGGCGCCGCCCACACCTTCGACGTCACCGCGAGCAACGCCCGCACCCTGCGCGAGGCCCTCTACGCCGGCAGCGCCCCCGGCCTGCGCCAGTACCAGCTCGGCACCATCGTCAAGGTGCTCGCCACCATGGACGCCGCGCACACCGCCACCAACCAGGACGCCGCCTGGGGCGGCGCCGCCCTCGCCGCGCTCTCGGTCAACTACCTGGGCGTCTACCCGGGCAACCAGGACGCCGCCTTCCAGGCCGCGGCCAAGGCCGACCCCGCCTACCGAGCCACGTTCAAGGCGTTCGCCGGCTACACCCACCTCAAGGGCACGGCCAACGCCTGGGTGGTGCGCGACGCGCTCTCCGAGTACGGCCGCTTCGGTCAGATCGACGGACTCAAGGACGGCATCACCGCGGACCTCGGCGGCCTGCTCGGCACCGTCGAGACGAACTTCGGCTACGGCAGCGAGCCGTGGGGCAAGATCGTCAGCTGGCTCGACCTCTACGGCGCCTGCGCGCCGTACAACGTCTGCAAGGCCGACATCGAGAAGCGCCTCTTCCCCAACACGTACACGTACGACAACGGCGGCATCAAGGTCCGCACCGCCCTCGACCGGGCCACCGTCGACCAGCTCTACTACGCGAGCAAGCAGGTCAAGACGCAGTTCCACCGGGTGCTCGGCACCGACCAGCCGCTGGCCGGCGACCCCAACAGCACCCTCAACATCGTGCTCTACGCCTCCCGCGCCGACTACGAGGTCTACCACCCGCTGCTCACCGGCTACTCCACCAACAACGGCGGCATCTACATCGAGAACGGCGCCACCTTCTACACGTACCAGCGGCGCGTCCCGCAGGACTCCACCCTCACCCTCGAAGAGCTGTTCCGGCACGAGTACACCCACTACCTCAACGGCCGCTGGGCGGTCCCGGGCTTCTTCGGCGAGGGCCCCTGGTACCAGGGCGACCGCACCACCGCCATGGACGAGGGCACGGCCGAGTTCTTCGACGGCGCCACCCGCGACAACGGCATCGCCGTCCGCAAGTCGCTGGTCCGCGGCATCATCAACGACACGGCCGGCGGCGGCCCGCGGATGAACGTGCGCCAGCTGCTGCACGCCACCTACGACGGCGACGGCTTCCGCTTCTACAACTACGCGGGCACGTTCTTCGAGTTCCTGTGGACCGAACACCCGGGCCTGCTGCGCGAGATGTACGCCCACATCCGCGCGAACGACGTCGCCGGCTTCGACGCCTGGCGCGACCGCATGGGCGCCGACGCCAACCTGCAGGCCGCCTACGACCGCTTCCTCGACGCGCAGATCGCCCAGGTCGACCGCCTGTACGTGCCGAACACCACGTTCACGCCCAACGACCAGCTCACGTACTCCACCGTGGCGGGCGTGAAGGCCGCCTTCGCCGGCGCCACGTACAGCAACCCGGACTGCGTCGACAACGGCGACACCGGCAAGCGGCGCTTCATCTGCACCGGACGCATCACGGCCAACCTGACGAACTGGAGCAGCGACGACCAGAACTTCAAGGACATGTCCGAGACGGTCGACTACTTCATCCTCGACCGCGCCGCGGAGTCCCGCCTGAACAACCTGGCCGACATGAACTGCAGCTTCGGACCGATCGACATCTGGTCCAACCACGCCGCCGGCACGTCGAGCTACCGCTGCGAGGGCCCGCTCCGCAGCTGACCGCCCCTCATGTTCCCGCCCAGGCCCGTGAGGGCCTGGGCACCGTCAAAAGAATGTGACATATTACTGCCGTGCCCAAGAGACACTCCCTGGACGCCGTGATCATCGGTGCCGGCGTCGTCGGAGCCGCCTGCGCGTACTACGCGGCCCGCTCCGGCCTCTCCGTCGCCGTCGTCGACCGCGGTCCCGTCGCGGGCGGCACCACGGGTGCCGGGGAAGGAAACCTGCTCGTCTCCGACAAGGAGGCGGGCCCCGAGCTCGACCTCGCGCTGCTGTCCACGAGACTCTGGCGCGAACTGTCCGACGCACTCCCGCCGGACATCGAGTACGAGCCGAAGGGCGGTCTCGTCGTGGCGCCCGACGAGACCACCCTGAAGGCGCTGCGCGCCTTCGCGGAGGGCCAGCGGACCGCGGGCGTCACCGCGACCGAGATCGAGCCGCAGCAGCTCACCACCCTCGAACCGAACCTGGCCGAGGACCAGGCGGGAGCCTTCCTCTACCCGCAGGACGCCCAGGTCCAGCCGGCGAAGGCGGCGGCCCGGCTCCTTGCCGCGGCCCGGATCCCCACGTATCTCGGCGAGGAGGTCACGGAGATCCTCCGTGACCCCGCCGGGGCCGTCCGGGGCGTCCGCACCCCGCGCCGCGAACTGCTCGCGCCCGCCCTCGTCAACGCGGCCGGCACCTGGGGCGGCGAGATCGCCCGCCTCGCGGGCACCCGGCTCCCGGTCCTGCCCCGACGGGGCTTCGTCCTCGTGACGGAGCCGCTTCCCCGTGTCGTACGGCACAAGGTGTACGCGGCGGACTACATCGCCGACGTCGCCAGCGGGTCGGCGTCGCTGCAGTCCTCCGCGGTGGTCGAGGGAACGCCCGCCGGCCCGGTCCTGATCGGCGCGACCCGCGAACGCGTCGGCTTCGACCGCACGCTGTCCCGCGAGGCCCTGCGCCGCCTCGCCGCCCAGGCCGCCGCGCTCTTCCCGGTCCTGGCGGACGTCGACGTGATCCGGACCTACCACGGATTCCGCCCCTACCTCCCGGACCACCTCCCGGCCATCGGCGCGGACCCCAGGGTCCCGGGCCTGCACCACGCGTGCGGCCACGAGGGCGCGGGCATCGGTCTGGCCCCGGCGACGGGAGCGCTGGTCGCGGCCGGGCTCACGGGGGCGGAGCCACCCCTGGACCCGACGCCGTTCCGCCCGGACCGCGCGTTCGACACCCACGAAGGAGCCTCCCAGTGACGACCCCACGCGACCTCGTGGGCGGCGCCCCGCACCGCACGTACACGCTCAGCTTCGACGACCGTGAACTCCCCGTCGCCGAGGGGCAGTCCATCGCTGCCGTGCTCTGGTCGGCCGGCATCGTCTCCTGGCGCACCACCCGCACCACCGGCGCGCCGCGCGGCGCGTTCTGCGGGATCGGCCAGTGCTACGACTGCCTCGTCACCGTCAACGGCCGCGCCAACCAGCGTGCCTGCCTCGTCCCGGCCCGCCCGGGCGACTCCGTCACCACCCAGGAGGGAACCGGCCGTGCCGCACTCGGCTGCTGAACCCGGCGCTGACCCCGCCGTCGATCCCGCCGTCGATTCCGTCCTCGATTCCGCCGTGGATACCATCGTCGATCCCGCCGTCGGTTCGGCCGTCGACCTCGCCGTCGTCGGCGCGGGCCCGGCGGGTCTGGCCGCCGCCGTGACGGCCGCCGACCTCGGCCTGCGGGTCGCCCTGCTGGACGCGGGCGCCCGCCCCGGGGGCCAGTTCTACCGGCACCCCGCGCCGGAACTGGGCGCGGCGCGCCCGCAGGCGCTGCACCACGAGTGGCGGGCCTTCACCTCCCGCGTACGGCGCCTCGACGCGCACCGGAAGGCGAAGCGCGTCAGCTACCGTCCGTCCCACCAGGTGTGGGCCGTCACGCCCGAATCCAGCGGCGCCCTGACCGTCCACGCGCGCACGGACGAGGACACCGCGACGGCCGTCACCGCCCGTGCCGTCCTCCTCGCCACCGGCGCGTACGAGCGTCAACTCCCCTTTCCTGGATGGACCTTGCCCGGCGTGGTCGGCGCCGGCGGAGCGCAGGCCATGCTCAAGAGCGGCCTCGCGCTCCCGGGTCGCCGGATCGTCGTGGCCGGCAGCGGCCCGCTGCTGCTCGCGGTCGCCGCGTCCCTCGCGAGCGCGGGCGCCCGCGTCCCGGCCGTGGCCGAGGCGTCGGCGTACGGCGGCTACGCGCGCCACACCGGCACCCTGCTCCGCAACCCGGCCAAACTCCTCGAAGGCGCCCGCTACGGCTCGGCGCTCCTGCGCCACCACACCCGCCTCCTCACCCGCCACGCCGTCGTCGAGGCGCACGGCTCCGACCGGGTGGAGGCCGTCACGGTCGCCCAACTCGACCGGGAGTGGCGGCCGGTCCCGGGGACGGGGCGCCGCATCCCGTGCGACGCGGTGGCGGTGGGCCACGGGCTGGTCCCGGAGCTGTCCCTCGCGACGGCCCTCGGCTGCGCGACCCGCACGACCCCGGACGGCACGATCGCCCTGGAGCTCACCGAAGACCTGCGCACGTCCGTGCCGGGCGTCTGGTCGGCCGGCGAGACGGGCGGCATCGGCGGCGCACAACTCGCGCTCGTCGAAGGAGAGTTGGCGGCCCACTCGATCGCCGGGCACACCGAGGCGACCGACGCCCTGCGTCACCGCCGCACGCGCCTGCGCGCCTTCGCCGACGCGATGGCCGCCGCGCACCGCCCCGGCGCCGGCTGGACGGACTGGGTGAGCGCCACGACGGACGTGTGCCGTTGCGAGGAGGTGCCGGCGGCCCGCATCCGGGAGGCGGTCGACGAGCTGGGCGCCCACGACGCACGCACCGTCAAACTGCTCACCCGTGCGGGCATGGGCTGGTGCCAGGGCCGGATGTGCGGCCCGGCGGTGGCGGCTCTCTCGGGCGACGGCCCGGCGCCCGACCGCAGGCCGTTCGCCTGCCCGGTACCGCTCCGCCACCTCGCGGACCTCCCGTAACCCACCCCGTTCGCGGTCTTGTGACCGCCCTGCGTCTATCAGTAAAATGTCACACACTACAAAGGAGTTGTTGATGAGCGTCCCCACCTGGAGCACCACCCGTCCCTGGCGCGGCATCATGGTCGCCACCGCCCTCCCGCTGCGCGAGGACCTGTCCGTCGACTACGACGCCTATGCCGAGCACGTCCGCTGGCTGATCGACAACGGTTGCGACGGAGTCGTACCCAACGGCTCCCTGGGCGAGTACCAGACCCTGAGCGACGAGGAGCGCGCCCGCGTGGTCCGCACGGCGGTGGAGGCGGCCGGTGACGGGGCCCGGGTGATGCCCGGCGTCGCCGCCTACGGCAGCGCCGAGTCCCGGCGCTGGGCCGAGCAGGCCGCCGAGGCGGGCGCGGGTTCGGTGCTGCTGCTGCCGCCGAACGCCTTCCGGGCCGACGAGAGCGCCGTGCTCGCGCACTACGCGGAGGTCGCCGGGGCCGGCCTCCCGGTCGTCGCGTACAACAACCCGATCGACACCAAGGTCGACCTCACCCCGGCCCTCCTCGCCCGGCTGCACTCCGCGGGCCACATCGTCGCCGTGAAGGAGTTCAGCGGCGACGTCCGCAGGGCCTACGAGATCGCCGAACTCGCCCCGGAGCTCGACCTGTTGATCGGCGCCGACGACGTCCTCCTGGAGCTGGCCCTCGCCGGGGCCGTGGGCTGGATCGCCGGTTACCCCAACGCCCTGCCCGCCTCCTGCGCCGAGCTGTACCGCGCCGCCGTCGCCGGGGACCTGGCCACCGCGCTGCCGCACTACAAGTCGCTTCACCCGCTGCTGCGCTGGGACTCCAAGACGGAGTTCGTGCAGGCCATCAAGTTGTCGATGGACATCGCGGGCCGCCCCGGCGGAGTCACCCGCCCGCCCCGCCACCCGCTGACCGGCGCGGCGGAGACCGCCGTACGCTCGGCGACCGAGAAGGCCCTGGCCGACGGCCACCACTGACCGACCGGCCGGCCGGCCCCACTGACCGGCCGGCCGGCCGAACTCATCGACCGACCCGACCTGACTGCTCCGACCCGACACCGATCCGACCCAACCGACCCGACCCGACCCGACACCGACCCGACCGACGCGACCGGGGGAGACCCATGCGTACCCGTCACATCTTTCACGCGGTGGACTCGCACACCGAGGGCATGCCCACCCGGGTGATCACCGGGGGAGTCGGGGTGATCCCCGGCGCCACGATGGCCGAGCGGCGGCTCCACTTCATCGAGCACCTGGACCACCTCCGCACCCTCCTCATGTACGAGCCGCGCGGCCACGCCGCCATGAGCGGCGCCATCCTCCAGCCGCCGACCCGCCCCGACGCCGACTACGGCGTGCTGTTCATCGAGGTGTCGGGCCTCCTGCCCATGTGCGGCCACGGCACGATCGGCGTCGCGACCGTCCTCGTGGAGACCGGCATGGTGCCCGTCACCGAGCCCGTCACCACGGTCCGGCTCGACACCCCGGCCGGCCTGGTCAGCGTGGACGTGCGGGTCGAGGACGGCGCCGCGACGGCGGTCACGCTCACCAACGTGCCCGCCTTCAGCGTCGGGCTCGACCTCAAGGCCGAGGTCCCCGGCTTCGGCACCGTCACCTACGACCTGGCGTACGGCGGCAACTTCTACGCCTTCGTCGACCTCGACTCCCTGGGCCTGCCCTTCGACCGGGCCCGCAAGCAGGACCTGCTGGCCGCCGGTCTCGCGCTCATGGACGTCGTCAACGCGGGCCCGGACCGCCCGGTGCACCCGGAGGACCCGGCCGTCGCCGGACTGAAGCACGTGTACCTGGCCGCCCCCGGCTCCGACGCGCGCCGCTCGCGGCACGCGATGGCGATCCACCCCGGCTGGTTCGACCGCTCCCCGTGCGGTACGGGCACCAGCGCGCGGATGGCCCAGCTGCACGCGCGCGGGGAGCTCCCGCTGCACACCGACTTCGTCAACGAGAGCTTCATCGGCACCGAGTTCACCGGCCGGCTGGTCGGCGAGACGACGGTCGGCGGCCGGCCCGCCGTCGTGCCGACCGTCACCGGCCGGGCCTGGCTCACCGGCACCGCCCAGTACTTCCTCGACCCGACCGACCCGTTCCCCGGAGGCTTCCTGCTGTGAGCACCGTGCACCCCCCGGAGGTGCGGACCACCGACTACCAGACCGCGGGCGAACCCTTCCGGATCGTCGACCTCACCGCCGCCGACGCGCCACTCCCGTGCCCGCCCGGCGACACCGTCGCCGAACGGCGCGCCAACCTGCTCGTCCCCGGCGGCGACGGCACCGCCCCGCGTCCCGGCCTGCCGCAGGAGGAGCTGCGGCTGCTCCTCGCGCGGGAGCCACGCGGCCACTCCGGCATGTACGGCGGACTCGTCGTGCCGCCGGACGACGACGGCGCCCACTTCGGCGTGGTGTTCTGGCACAAGGACGGCTACTCGACGGCCTGTGGCCACGGCACCCTCGCCCTCGGCGCCTGGGCGGTCGACTCGGGCCGGGTCGCGGCGCCGGACGACGGGGACGCCCAGGTCCGCATCGACGTGCCGTCCGGCCGGGTCACCGCCACGGTGCACCGGGCCGGCGGCCGCACCACCGGCATCACCTTCCGCAACGTCCCGGCCCGCGTCACCGGCCGCGGGGTGAAGGCAGACACAAGTCTCGGCCGGGCCGAGGTGGACCTCGCCCACGCCGGCGCCTGCTACGCCTCGCTCCCGGCCCGCTCCCTCGGCCTCACCGTGGACCGGGCCGCGCTGCCCGAACTCGTCCGCGCGGCGGGGGAGATCAGGGCCGCCCTCACCGGCCACCCCGCGACCCTGCATCCCGACGGTCCGCTGCTCTCGGGGGTGTACGGAGTCACCCTGTACGAGGAGCTGCCGGAGACCCCGGCCGGGCCGCGCCAGCGCAACGTCACCGTCTTCGCCGACGGCCAGATCGACCGCTCGCCCTGCGGCTCGGGCACCTCCGCCCGGCTCGCCCTCCTCGCCGAGGACGGAGTCCTGACGGAAGGCCGGGAGCTCACCCACGAGTCCGTCGTCGGCACGGTCTTCACCGGCCGGATCGTCCCCGGTGCGGCCGGCTCGGCGGACGGCCTCGTCACCGAGGTCACCGGCAGCTCCCACCGCACCGGCGAGCACCGCTTCACGCTCGACCCGGACGACACCCTCGGCACGGGATTCCGCCTGTGACGGCCGACCTGCTCCACCTCGACGCCCCGGCCGTACGACGGCTGCTGTCCCCGGCCGGGGCGGTCGACGCCCTCGCCGAGGCGCTCCGCGCCGGCCTCGACCCGGAGACCGGACCGCAGCGGACCACCCTGCCGGTGCCCGCCGGCGAACTGCTCCTCATGCCCGCGGCCTCCGGGTCGTGGGCCGGGGTGAAGATCGTCGGAGTGGCGCCGGACAACCCGGCCGCCTTCGGGCTGCCCCGCATCACCGGCAGCTTCCTCCTCCTCGACGGCCCGACCCTGCGTCCGGTCGCCCTGCTCGACGGCGCCGCCCTCACCACTCTGCGCACCCCTGCGGTCTCGGCCCTGGCGATCCGTCACCTCACCTCCGCAGAGGGCGAGTTGAGGCTCGTGCTCTTCGGCTCCGGACCGCAGGCGTACGCGCATCTCGAAGCCGTCCTCGCGGTACGGGACGTGGCGGAGGCGGTGGTCGTCGCCCGCGACCCGGAGCGCGCCCACCGCGGCGCCGAGCGGCTCGCCCTGCACGCCTGCGACCTCGGCGTGCCGAAGGCCCGTACCGGCACGGCCGAGGACGTGGCCGGCGCGGACCTCGTGCTGTGCTGCACCACCGCCCGTATGCCCCTCTTCGACGGGCGGCTGGTGACGCCCGGCGCGACGGTCGTCGCCGTCGGCTCGCACGAGCCGGACGCCCGCGAGACCGACACGGCGCTCGTGCGCCGGTCCGCCGTGTACGTCGAGTCGCGCGCGGCGGCCCGGCGCGAGGCCGGGGATCTGCTGATTCCCGAGGCCGAGGGGGCGATCGGCCCGGACCACATCGCCGGCACCCTCGCCGATCTGGTCGCCGGCCGGGCGGCTCCGCCGGATCCGAAGGTGCCGCGCCTGTTCAAGAGCGTGGGCATGGCCTGGGAGGATCTCGCGGTGGCCGTCGCCGTGTACCGCGCGGCGACCCAGGTCGGTGCGGCGGCGGGCGGCGACAGCGAAACGTGACATTGTACGCTGTGCCTCTGCGAGTTATCGGAGGATCAGCGTGGGTGACCTGAAGCAGCACAGTCTCATCAAAGCCCAGGAGCGGCTGCGCGACCAGGTCGGTCACGCCCTGCGGGCCGCCCTGATAGCGGGTGAACTCCGGCCGGGCAGCGTCTACTCGGCGCCCGGGCTCGCCGCCGAGCTCGGGGTGTCGGCCACACCCGTGCGCGAGGCGATGCTCGACCTGGCGCGCGAGGGCCTGGTCGAGCCGGTGCGCAACAAGGGCTTTCGGATCACGGAGGTGAGCGAGCGCGAGCTCGACCAGTGCACCGAGCTGCGCATGCTCATCGAGGTGCCCACGGTCGGCCGGGTCACCGAACTCGCGAGCCGCGAACAGCTGGAGGAGCTGCGCCCGCTCGCCGACGAGATCGTCACGAAGGCGCGCGAGCACGACCTCATCGGCTATCTGGAGGCGGACCGGCGCTTCCATCTCACCCTGCTCGGACTGGCCGGAAACGACCGGCTCGTCGAGACGGTGAGCGATCTGCGCAAGCGGTCCCGGCTCTACGGGCTCACCGGGCTCGACGAGGCCGGCAAGCTGGTCTCCTCGGCGGAGGAGCACCGCGAGCTGCTCGAGCTGATGATCGCCGGCGACCGCGCGGCCGCCGAGGCGTGCATGATGCGCCACCTCGGCCATGTGCGTTCGCTGTGGGCCGAGGCCCGCGACGAACCGGTCGAGCGCCCGGCCGGCCGCCTCGGCCCGGTCCGCAAGGGCTGAGCCGCGGCTCGCAGGGACCACCAGAGGCCCCACGAGACGCGAGAGGCCTCCAGGGACCTCAGCGGATGCGCTGCCCGTAGACCCGGTCGACCGTCATCCGCATGAGGACCCGCCGGTCGGCGACCATCGCCGCCCGGTACTCGTCCCAGTCCGGGTGCTCGCCGGCGGCCAGCCGGTAGTAGTCCACCAGGGCCTCCACCTCCGGCCCGTGCGGGTCGGTCCCGGGCCCGGTCAGGGTCACCGTGCCCTCGGCGGTGGCCCAGGACCAGCCGTCCGGGGCGGTCACCTCCAGGGCCGCCCGCGGGTCGCGCCGCAGGTTCGCCGTCTTGGCGCGGCCCTCGGTCATCGACACGTACAGGGTGTCGGTCTTCTCGTCGAAGTACGGCATCACGGGTGAGAGCTGCGGGCGCCCGTCGGCCTTGAGGGTCGCGAGGACGCCGAGCCGGCTCTCGGCGAGCAGGGTGCGGGGATCGAACGATGCGGAAGTCATGTCCGCCTCCAAGCCCGGTACGGCGTCGATCTGTTCCCCCTCGATCCTGGAAACGTCAGGATCCGGCCACCGCTCACCTCCCGATGGTAAGCGCCGCGTCCCTCACCCGCGCAGACGGTCGAGCGGCCGGTCACCCCACGGCGCCGCGTCGACGACCGCCAGGGCGGCCGCCGCGCTCGCGAGGCCGACGACGGCGCCGGCGGCGACGTCGCCGGGATAGTGCACGCCGGTGTGCACGCGTGAGTAGCCCACGGCCCAGGCCAGCATGCCGAGCGGGAGCGCCGCAGCCGGCAGCTCCATCCCCACGGCCGAGGCGAAGGCGACGGCCGAGGCCGTGTGCCCGGACGGGAACGACGCCGAGGTCGGCATCCGCACCTGCCGGTCCACCGACACCCGCGCCGCGTCCCGGTCCGGCCGGGCCCGCCGCACCAGCCGTTTGCCCAGCAGGTTCGTGGTCGCCGAGGCCAGCGCCACGGCGCCGAGACCGACGGCGGCGGCCCGGCGCGGGCGGCGGCCGGCGAGGGCGAGGGCCGCGGCGACGGCCAGGGAGATCTTGGAGTGGTCGGCCGCGTTCGACAGCCGGCGCAGCCCGCGGTCCAGGGCCGGGGTGGGTGTCGCGGCGACCGCCGCGTACACGGCGCCGTCCATGGCGTGCAGATCGGAGAGCACCGCCCGCAGCGCGGACGTGTCCTCCGGGGCACCGGGCGGTACGGGCGGCACGGGTGACTCAGTCACGGGACTCTCCTTCGCCGACAGCGGCTCCGGTGGCTTGTCGTCGGTCGCGGTTGAAGGCCAGGGCGGCCACCCGGCGCCAGGACAGGGGCTCGCTCGCCGGCATCGAGCCGGGCCGGTCGCGGGGCACGAGGACGCGCAGCGCGCGGGGGCGCAGGGTGCAGACGACGGGCGTCGGCATCGTCAGGGCCTCGCCGTCCACCGCCACCGGCATGGTCCCGGCGTCGGCGGTGACCTCCACCCGCCGGGCGGTCAGCACGTTCAGACCGGCGGACTGCGTGCCGCGGACCGCGAGCGCGGCCGCCTGGGCCGCGCCGTCCACCCGGATGCCGATCACACCGAGCCTGCCGCTGTCCAGGCGGGGCCGGAAGCCGCCGCCGAGCGGATCGGGGGAGTCGTACGGATTGTTGCTGACCAGCAGCGCCTGCTGGCCGGGCAGCCGCGCATGGTCGGCCGCCGCGTCCAGGCGGCGGCCCGCGCCGCCCGCGAGCAGGTCGGGCAGCAGGCTCAGCGCGGTCTCCGCCTTGGCCGCCCGGTACTCGGGGCGCTGCACGACATCCGCGTACACCCCGAACGAGACCGTGTTGACGAACGGCCGGCCCGCCACGTCGCCCAGGTCGACCCGCAGCTCCTCGCCGTCGGTCAGCGCGTCGAGACAGCGCGCCGGGTCCGTGCGGTCGAGCCCGAGGTCCATCGCGAAGTGGTTGCGGGTGCCGGCGCTGATCACCAGGAACGGCAGATCGTGCTCGGCGGCCACCGCCGCCACCAGCGCCTGGGTGCCGTCGCCGCCCGCCACCCCGAGCAGGTCGGCGCCCTCGGCGACCGCCGTACGGGCCAGCTCGGCCACGTCCGTGAACTCCCCGTCGGGGCCGGGGCCGAGCACGACCACCTTGGCGCCGAGTCGTTCCGCCTTCTCGACGAGCCCGAACCGTTCGACCTTGCCGTCGCCCGACTTCGGGTTCATCAGGAGCACCGGCCGTCGGGGGCGCACCGCGGGCACCGGCCGGCGCGCGCGCTCGGAACGCCGCAGCGCCATCCGGGCGCAGCCGAGGGCCACGGCCCACAGCGCCAGCGCGACCATGGCGGTCGACCACAGACCGCCGTGGATGTAGAGGTAGAGCAGGGCCGCCGGCGCGGCGATCGCCAGCAGGGCGCCGAGCAGCCGGGTCAGGCCGCGGTGCGCCAGGAACCACCACACGCCGGCCGCACCCAGGCACAGCGCGGCGAGGCCGCTGACGAGGATCACCAGACCGGCGCCGCCGAACGGCACGAACAGACCCACGACCGACGCCACGGCGGCGAGCAGCGCGCACCGCGCGAAGAACCGCGCCCGCGCTTCCGCCCGTACGCCCGCCCGTGCCCCACCACCGTTCACAGTCCGCCGCCTTCCCGTGCCGGCCGCCCCGCATTCCTCACGACACCGCAACGTTCACGGCCCCAGCCTGGTGCCTCTCGCCGGGGTGCACCGCTCGCATCGGGCCGACCGGGTGACGGCGTGCTCTCGCCAACGTCCGCGTGTCCGACCGCATACGATTGTGGCAGGGGCCGATTGACGACAAGATCGCTGGGATGCGTGATGAAGTGAAGCTCTGTGACGGCGTCGTCGTCCTGTCGCCCGTGGACCCCGCGCCGGCCCGGACCGACGAGCCGCCCGCGCGCTGGCGCCCGCACGGCCCCGCGCTGACCTTCGCCATCCGGGCCGGACGGCCGGTCGGCACCGTCGAACTGCGCCCGGCCACCACCGGGTTCGCGGGCGGCGACGTCGACCTGGCCTTCGCCCTCCACCCGGACGCCCGCGGCCGCGGTTTCGCCGCCCGGGCCGTGCGGCTGGTGTGCGACCACGCCCGTACGGTGGGCGCCCGCCGGGCCGTGATCCTGGTGCCCGCCGGACACACCGACGCGGCCGCCGTGGCCCGCCGGGCCGGGTTCGCCCGCCGGGGCCAGATCAGCCACGCGGACGGCACCCTGTCCGACTGGTACGTGCGCGAACTCGTACGGCCCTGAGGCCGCCGCGGTTCCACCGACCGGTCGCGCCCGCGGTGCCGGAGCCGTACGGCCTCACTAGCGTCGGCACCATGACCCACACCCCCCTCGCCCCCGCCGCCCGCGCCCGGGCCCCGCGCCGTCTCGCGCTGTCCGCCGCCGCGCTGGCCGCGGCCGCCGGGCTGCTCGCCGCCGCCCCCACCCCCGCCCACGCGGAGCAGGTGGTGGTGGACCACTTCGACGAGACCCACACCCAGACCTACGACGCGCCGCTCGAAGGCTGCCTGCCCGCCGACCTCGTCGGCTCCGTCACCCTCACCGAGCACTCCGTCGGCAAGGTCGTCCGGGCCGGCCGCGCCCTGGTCGTGACCGGCCTGAACAACGTCGACTTCCGCATGACGCTGCCCGACGGGCGGACCGTGCGGAGCGACGTCGACTACGACCGCTTCAACGTCGTCCTCACCGCCCCGCACCACACCGTCGAGAGCACCGACACCCTCGACGAACGCACCATCCGCGCCGCCGACGGCACCCCCGTCGGCACGCTCACCATCAAGGAGCGCCGGCGGATCGTCTACGAGGACGCCAACCTCAACGGCATGCCCGACCCCGGCGAGGTCACCGTCGACCACACCAGCTTCCGCCTCGCCTGTGGCTGAGCGGCGGTCCGCCGGGCCGGGCTCAGGCCATGATCCCGCTGCCGTGCGGCGCGTACAGGTCGAGCAGCCGCACCCGCGTCACGTGGAGGCGGTGGGCGAGGATCTGGCCCACCCAGAACATCACGGAGGCGCCGAACTCGGGGTCCGTGCGGCACATCGACCGCACGGCCGTGGCGTCGAACTCGTACGCCCGTACCGGCGTCATCGCCTCCGCGCCCGACTGGCACAGATACGGCGGGAACAGCCACGACAGGCCGACCAGTTCGCCGTGCCGCAGCGTCTCGATCACCGGCCGGCCCCGTCCCGGCACCCTGGCGTCCAGGGTGACCGCGCCCGTCTTGACGATCCAGAACCGGTCGGCGTGGTCCTGCTCCTCGAAGAGCCGGTCACCGGATTCGAAGTACACGTCCTCCGCATAGGCCATGAGGCGTTCCCGGTGTTCGGCCGGCAGGGTGCTGACCTTGGGTGCGGCGGTGGTCATGGCGGGCCTCCTCGGGCCGGTCGGATGCGACGCGCCCCCCTCCGCCTCCAGTGTCCGCCCGCCCCGGTCCGTACGCAGTCAGCCGGCGCCGGACGGGGCACGGGCGGCGGACGGACTCACACGGAAGCCGTACGGGCACTACGGACGGTGGCGGCCGGTCACCCTCCGTCCGGCGTGAGCCGCAATCCACCACCCCCCCGGCACGAAGGGTGCCCCGCATGGCAGCCAAGCCCGCCGTCGTCCTCGTCCACGGATTCCGGGGCGGCGCCGGGGTGACCGCGCCCCGGCCGCCCTCCGGGCGCGGTCGGCCCACTCCGGCGTGCGCCTTTCCGGTGCAGGGCGGAGCATGAACCTCAGAAACAGCGGCCAGCGGGGGAGGGGACCCAGGAGGGAGCCATGCCCGTCCCGGACGGCGGGGACGAACTCGTCGTACTGAAAGACGTCGACAAGCACTTCGGCCCGCTCCACGTGCTCCAGTCCATCGACCTCACCGTGCACCGCGGAGAGGTCGTGGTGGTCATCGGGCCCTCGGGGTCCGGCAAGTCCACGCTGTGCCGCGCCATCAACCGCCTGGAGACGATCGACTCCGGCACCATCACCGTCGACGGCAAGCCGCTGCCGGCCGAGGGCCGCGCACTGGCGGCGCTCCGCGCCGACGTCGGCATGGTGTTCCAGTCCTTCAATCTCTTCGCGCACAAGACCGTGCTCGACAACGTCACCCTCGGCCAGATCAAGGTCCGCAAGACGGACCGCAAGAAGGCCGAGCAGCGCGCCCGCGCGCTCCTGCAGCGGGTGGGCGTCGAGACGCAGGCGGCCAAGTACCCGGCACAGCTCTCCGGCGGCCAGCAGCAGCGCGTGGCGATCGCCCGCGCGCTCGCCATGGAGCCGAAGGTGATGCTCTTCGACGAGCCGACCTCGGCCCTGGACCCGGAGATGATCAACGAGGTCCTGGAGGTGATGCAGCAGCTGGCCAGGGACGGCATGACGATGGTCGTCGTGACGCACGAGATGGGTTTCGCGCGTTCGGCGGCCAACCGCGTGGTGTTCATGGCGGACGGCCGGATCGTCGAGCAGGCCACCCCGGACGAGTTCTTCAGCAATCCGCGCAGCGAGCGCGCCAAGGACTTCCTGTCGAAGATCCTCAAGCACTGATGGGTAGGACCATGAACCCGATCAACACCCCACGCGCCACCCGAAGGCTGACCCTGGCCGTGGCCGCCGCCGTCGTGCTCTCCTTCACCGGCGCCGCGTGCAGCAGCGACAACGGCAACAGCGGCGGAGGCGGCAGCGAGAACAAGAAGGTCACCATCGGCATCAAGTTCGACCAGCCGGGCATCGGACTCAAGACTCCCAGCGGCGCCTACACCGGCTTCGACGTCGACGTCGCCACGTACGTCGCCAAACAGCTCGGCTACGACCCCAAGGACATCGAGTGGAAGGAGGCGAAGAGCGCCGACCGCGAGACCCTGCTGCAGCGCGGCGACGTGGACTACATCGTCGCCTCGTACTCGATCACCCCGAAGCGTGAGGAGAAGGTCGACTTCGCCGGCCCTTACCTCCTCGCCCACCAGGACGTCCTCGTCCGGGCGAACGACAACTCGATCACCAAGCCGTCCGATCTGAACAACAAGAAGCTCTGCTCGGTCACCGGCTCGACCTCCGCGCAGAACGTCAAGACGAAGATCGCGCCCAAGGCCCAGCTCCAGGAGTACGGCGGCTACTCCGAATGCCTCACCGGCCTGGAGAACGGGGTCGTCGACGCCCTCACCACCGACGACTCGATCCTCGCCGGCTACGCGTCACAGCCGCAGTTCAAGGGCAAGTTCAAGCTCGCCGGCTTCAAGCTGAGCAACGAGAACTACGGCATCGGCGTCCAGAAGGGCGACACCGAACTCAAGGACAAGATCAACAAGGCCCTGGAGAAGATGGTGGCCGACGGCTCCTGGCAGGCCGCCGTGAACAAGAACTTCGGCCCGGCCGGATACAAGAACGAACCCGCGCCGAAGATCGGCGTGGTCGTCACCTGAGCGGGCCGTCGTGTTCGACTTCCTCCAAGGCTACGACCTGCTGGGAGCCTTCTGGACCACGATCCGGCTGACCTTCTACTCAGCGATCGGCTCCCTGGTGTGGGGGACGCTGCTGGCCGCCATGCGCGTCAGCCCCGTCCCCCTCATGCGGGGCTTCGGCACCGCGTACATCAACATCGTCCGCAACATCCCGCTCACCGTCATCATCGTCTTCACCTCGCTCGGCCTCTTCCAGACCCTCGGCGTCAGCCTCGGCGCCACGGACTTCGACGTCATCAACTTCCGGCTCGCCGTCCTCGGACTCATCGCCTACACGTCGGCGTTCGTCTGCGAGGCGCTGCGCTCCGGCATCAACACCGTGCCCCTCGGGCAGGTCGAGGCCGCCCGCGCGATCGGCCTGAACTTCACCCAGACCCTGCGGCTGATCGTGCTGCCCCAGGCGTTCCGGTCCGTCGTCGGCCCGCTCACCAACGTCCTCATCGCGCTCACCAAGAACACCACCGTCGCCGCCGCCATCGGCGTCGCCGAAGCCGCCCTGCTGATGCGGGAGATGATCGAGAACGAGGCCCAGATCATCCTCATCTCCGTCATCTTCGCGTTCGGGTTCATCTGTCTGACGCTGCCGACGGGGCTCATCCTCGGCTGGGTCGCCAAGAAGGTCGCGGTGAAACGATGAAGCACGGGGCCACCGTCCTCTACGACGTGCCCGGGCCGAGCGCCCGGCGCCGCAACCTCCTGTTCACCCTGGTCTTCCTGGTCGCCCTCGCCGCCGTCGTCTGGTGGGTGGTGGCGAGCCTCGCCGACAAGAACCAGCTCGACTGGGCCAAGTGGTCGCCGTTCTTCACCGACTCGCAGACCTGGACCACCTTCCTCCTGCCCGCCCTGAAGAACACGGTCATCGCGGCCGCCCTCTCCATGGCCCTCGCCCTGCCGCTCGGCGCCCTCTTCGGCATCGCCCGGCTCTCCGACCACGGCTGGGTGCGGTGGGTGGCGGGCGTGATCGTGGAGTTCTTCCGCGCCATCCCGGTCCTCATCCTGATGCTGTTCGCCAATGCCGCGTACGCCCAGTTCACCGACGTCAGCCCGGACAACCGGCCGCTGTACGCCGTCGTCACCGGCCTCGTCCTCTACAACTCGTCGGTCCTCGCCGAGGTGGTCCGGGCCGGCATCCTCGCCCTGCCGGCCGGGCAGACCGACGCGGCCAAGGCCATCGGCATGCGCAAGGGCCAGACCATGACGTACGTGCTGCTGCCGCAGTCCGTGACCGCGATGCTGCCCGCGCTCGTCAGCCAGCTCGTCGTCATCGTCAAGGACACCGCACTCGGCGGCGCGATGCTCGGCTTCTCCGAACTCCTCGCCTCCGTGCGCCCGATGAGCGCCAACTACGGCGCCAACACCATCGCCTCCTTCACCGTCGTCGCCGTCGTCTTCATCATCCTCAACTTCGCCCTCACCAGCTTCGCCTCCTGGCTGGAAGGCCGGCTGCGGCGCGGCCGCAAGTCGACGGGCGCGGTCGTCGGCGTGGAGGCCGTGCAGGAACTGGCGGCACCGGGCGAACACCCGCCGGCGGGCGACGGCGACCGCACCTGAGCACAATGCCCGGCTCCACCACCTCCGCCGTCGAGAATCAGGCACATGACCGCCACGCCCCCGGCCCGCCCCACCCCTCCCGCGCACCCCGCGCCCGCCCCGCGCCGCACCCTCGCGGACCGACTGCTCGCCGCGCTCGGCGGCCTCGCCGCCGGATACGCCGGGCTCGCCGTCGCCGCGCTCGTCGCCGACCTCGTCCGGCCCGAGGCCGGGCCGATCGCCGCCGTCGGCGACTGGGTCGTCGACCGCAGCCCCACCGGCGTCAAGGAATGGGCCATCCGCACCTTCGGCGAGAACGACAAGACGGTCCTGGAGGCCGGCATCATGGTGCTGCTCGCCGTGCTCGCCGCCCTCATCGGCCTGCTCGCCCTGCGCAGCATGCCCGCCGCCGCCCTCGTGGTGGCCGCCCTCGGCGTGGTCGGCCTCCTCGCCGCCGTGACCCGCCCCGACTCCACGTCCGCCGCCGACGCGCTGCCCTCGCTCGCCGGCGCGGCCGCCTGCGCCGCCGTCCTGTACGTGCTCACCCGGCGGCTCACCGTCCCGCGCCCCGCCGCCACGGCCCCGGACCGGCGCGGCTTCCTGCTCGCCGGCGCCGGCGTCGTGGCCGGCGCCACCGGAACCCTCTTCCTGGCCCGCGGCGTGGGCGCCACCCGCTCGGAGAACGCGGGCGCGTCCCGTGACGCGCTGCGGCTGCCCCGGCCCGCGTCACCCGCACCCGCCGTACCGCGCGGCGCGCAGCTCCCCGTCGACGGCATCAGCCCCTTCGTCACCCCCAACGGCGACTTCTACCGGGTCGACACCGCCCTCGTCGTCCCGCGCCTCGACGCCACGAGCTGGCGGCTGCGCGTCCACGGCACGGGCGTGCCCCGCGAACGCGTCTTCACCCTGCCCGAGCTGATGCGCCGCGAGGTCGTCGAACGTGACGTCACCCTCGCCTGCGTCTCCAACGAGGTCGGCGGCTCCCTCGTCGGCAACGCCCGCTGGCTCGGCGTGCGCCTCGCCGACCTGCTGCGCGAATGCGGGGTCCGCCCGCCGTCCCAAGGCGGCCCGGCCGACCAGATCGTCGCCCGCTCCGCCGACGGCATGACGATCGGCAGCCCCGTCGAGACGGTCATGGACGGCCGGGACGCCCTGCTCGCCTTCGGCATGAACGGCGAACCGCTGCCCTTCGCGCACGGCTTCCCCGTCCGCATGGTCGTCCCCGGCCTGTACGGCTACGTCTCCGCCTGCAAGTGGATCACCTCCATCGAGCTCACCACCTTCGCCGCCTACGACGCCTACTGGGTGCCGCGCGGCTGGGCCGCGCAGGCCCCGGTCAAGACCGAGTCCCGCATCGACACCCCGAAGGCCTTCTCCAAGGTCACCGCCGGCCCCGCCCCGGTCGCCGTCGCCGGCGTCGCCTGGGCCCAGCACCGGGGGATCTCCCGGGTACAGGTACGGATCGACGACGGCCCCTGGCAGGACGCCGAACTCGGCGCCGAGGACAGCCGCGACACCTGGCGCCAGTGGGTCTACCGCTGGCACCCCACCCCCGGCAAGCACACCCTCACCGTCCGGGCCACCGACGGCACCGGCACCGTCCAGACCGAGCAACGCGCCGACACGATGCCGGACGGTGCGACGGGCTGGCACTCGATCGAGGTCACGGCCCACTGAGCGGCCGGCCCGACCGAAGCCGCACCGCCGCCGACGGCTCGGCGGCCGTGCGCTCCGGCTCCGCCGGATGCCGCCACGCCCCGCGCGGCGCACCATGAAGACATGGACGGCACTCCCGGACTCGGCGACGTCAGCGCCCCCGGGCGCCTCGCCGGGGCCGGTGAGGGCGTCAGCACCGCCGAGCTGGCGCTCGCCGCCCGTAACCACGGGCTGCCCCTGGAAGCGCTGCGCTACGACACCACACCGCCCGGTCTGCACTACGTCCTGGTCCACTACGACATCCCCTGCGTCGACCCCGCCGAGGCCGACGGCTGGCGGCTGAGCGTCGGCGGGCGGGTGGAGCGGCCGCTCAGCCTCGACGCGGCCGCGCTCCGCGCGCGGCCGGCCGTGACCCACCGGGTCACCCTGGAGTGCGCGGGCAACGGCCGGGCCCGGCTCGACCCCCGCCCGGTGAGCCAGCCCTGGCTCGTCGAGGCCGTCGGCACCGCCGACTGGACCGGTGTCCCGCTGGCCGAACTGCTCGCCGAGGCGGGCGTCGGGGACGGCGCCGTCGAGGCGGTGTTCACCGGCGCCGACCACGGGGTCGAACGCGGCGTCGAACAGGACTACCGGCGCAGCCTGCCGCTGGACGTGGCCGCCGACCCGGCGCGGGGCGTGCTGGTCGCGTACGCCATGAACGGCGCCCCGCTGCCGCCCCAGCACGGCCGGCCGCTGCGGCTGGTCGTGCCCGGCTGGTACGGCATGGCGTCGGTGAAGTGGCTGCGCGACATCACCGTCACCGACACCCCCTTCACCGGCTTCCAGCAGACCGTCGCCTACCGCTACCGGCAGCGCCCGGACGACCCCGGCGAGCCCGTCGACGTCATCGCGCCCCGCGCCCTGATGATCCCGCCCGGCTTCCCCGACTTCATGTCCCGCACCCGCGTCGTCCGCCCCGGCCCCGTCCCGCTCACCGGCCGGGCCTGGTCCGGTCACGCCCCGGTGACCCGGGTCGAGCTCAGCGCCGACGGCGAGCGGAGCTGGACCGACGCCGAGGTCACCGCCGACCCGGCCGGCCCCTGGGCCTGGGCCGCCTGGCACACCACCTGGACCGCGCGCCCCGGCCCGTACGTCCTCACCGTCCGCGCCACCGACGCCGCCGGCCACGCCCAGCCGCTCACCGCCCCCTGGAACCGCGGCGGCTTCGGCAACAACCTGGTCCAGCGGGTCGAGGTGCTCTGCCTCACCTGAGGGCCGGACCGCCGGTCCGGCCGGATAGAGTCGACGGTGGCCCGCCGTACCCGAGGGCCCAAGCACCGCACGACCGAGGAGCATGCGTGACCGACGCGGAGACCACCGCCCTGCAGCAGCAGATCGCCCGGGAGCTGGAGGTCTCCGAGACCTTCGACCCGCGCGAGGAGATCGAGCGCCGGGTCGCCTTCCTCACCGAGCGCCTCACCGGCAGCGGCCTGCGCAGCCTGGTCCTCGGCATCAGCGGCGGCGTCGACTCCACCACCGCCGGCCGGCTCTGCCAGCTCGCCGTCGAGCGGGCCCGCGCCCTCGGCCACGACGCCACCTTCTACGCGATGCGGCTGCCCTACGGCGTGCAGGCCGACGAGCACGACGCCCAGCTCGCGCTCGGCTTCATCCAGGCCGACCACGTCCTCACCGTGGATGTGAAGCCCGCGAGCGACGCCGCACTCGACGCCGCCCGCGCCGCCGGCGTCACCTTCCGCGACGCCCACCACCAGGACTTCGTGCACGGCAACATCAAGGCCCGGCAGCGGATGATCGCCCAGTACGCGGTCGCCGGCGCCCACGACGGCCTCGTCGTCGGCACCGACCACGCCGCCGAGGCCGTCTCCGGCTTCTTCACCAAGTACGGCGACGGCGCCGCCGACCTCGTCCCGCTCACCGGCCTCACCAAGCGCCGGGTCCGCGCCGTCGCCGCCGAGCTGGGCGCCCCCACCGAGCTGGTGTGGAAGACGCCGACCGCCGACCTGGAGACCCTCGACCCGGGCAAGCCCGACGAGGACGCGCTCGGCGTGACGTACGACCAGATCGACGACTTCCTGGAGGGCAAGCCGGTCGGCGAGGACGCCTTCGCGTCGATCGTGCGCCGCTACCGGATGACCGACCACAAGCGCCGCCTCCCGATCGCTCCCTGAGCACCGGCGCGCCCTTCACCCCCGGGTGACAGGCGCACGACCATCCGGCCGTGTCCGCGTGGCGGGCGCGGCCGGGTGCGCGGAGCGTGGTGTGCCCTGAGAGGACGTCAGCGGACAACAGCGGACGTTCCAGCGAAGGGAGAACCGCGCGTGTTCGGCAGCACCACCGCATTCAGCAGCTTCTCGGTCGACGACATCGACTCCGCCCGCCTCTTCTACGGCGGGACCCTGGGCCTCCAGGTGACGGAGGAGTCGGACCACGACATGCAGGTCCTTTTCCTCACCCTCGCCGGCGGGGCGAGGATCTTCGTCTACCCGAAGGGCGACGAGCACACCCCGGCCAGCTTCACCATCCTCAACTTCCAGGTCGACGACATCGACGCGGCCGTCGACGCACTGTCCGCGAAGGGCGTCGAGTTCCAGCGCTACCCCGGCTTCGAGGCCGACGACAAGGGCATCGTCCGGGATCCTCAGGGCCCGGAGGCCATCGCCTGGTTCACCGACCCGGCGCAGAACGTCCTGGCGATCATGCAGCGCTGAGCCCCGGCGCGCCCCCGCGCGCCCCTGCGCCCCCGCCATGTGATCCACTGTCCCGGCGGGGGCGTCACGAACAGGAGCAGTCAGCGTGTCCAGCGTGTCCAGTGAGTCCGGCGAGTCGAGCGTGTCCACCTACCGTCAGCCCGGGCTCGTCCTCACGGACCACCGCTTCACCGTTCCCCTCGACCACGCGCGCCCCGACGGCGAGACCATCGAGCTGTACGGGCGCGAGGTCGTCGCGGCCGAGAAGGCGGCGCACCGGGCAGGCCTGCCGTGGCTGCTGTACCTGGAGGGCGGCCCCGGCTTCGGCGCCCGCCGCTTCGTCGGGCCCCAGGCATGGCTCGGCCGGGCCGTCCGCGAGTTCCGGGTCCTCCTCCTCGACCAGCGCGGCACCGGCCGCTCCACGCCCGCCAACCGGCAGACCCTGCCGCTGCGCGGCACCCCGCGCGAACAGGCCGCCTACCTGGGCCACTTCCGCGCCGACTCCATCGTCAAGGACTGTGAGCTGGTCCGCCGCGAGCTGACCGGCGGCGCCCCCTGGACCGTCCTCGGCCAGAGCTTCGGCGGCTTCTGCGCCACGAACTACCTCTCCACCGCCCCCGAGGGCCTCGCCGCCGTCCTCGTCACCGGCGGCCTGCCCTCGCTCCACGCGAGCGCCGACGAGGTGTACCGGGCCGCCTACCCCCGCGTCCAGCGCAAGAACGCGGCCCACTACGCCCGCTACCCCGACGACGTCGAGCGGGTCCGGCGGATCGCCGCCCACCTCCACGAGCACGAGGTCACCCTGCCCGGCGGCGGCCGGCTCACCCCCGAGGCGTTCCAGTCGCTCGGCATCCTCCTCGGCTCCGGCTCCGGCACCCACCAGCTCCATCTGCTCCTGGAGGACGCCTTCGTCCCCACGCCGGCCGGACCCGCCCTCTCCGACGCCTTCCTCGAAGGCGTCCGCGCCGAGCTCTCCTACGCCGGGCACCCGCTCTACGCCGTCCTCCACGAGGCCATCTACGCCCAGGGCGCCACCCGCGGCCACGGCCCCACCGACTGGGCGGCCGAGCGGGTACGGGCCGAGTTCCCCGAGTTCGACGCGGCGAAGGCGCTCGACGGCGCCGGGCCGGTCCTCCTCACCGGCGAGACCGTCCACCCCTGGCACTTCGCCACCGACCCGGCCCTGCGTCCGCTGCGCGAGACCGCCGAGCACCTCGCGGCGCGCACCGACTGGACCCCGCTCTACGACCCGGCGCGGCTCGCCGCCAACGAGGTGCCGGTCGCCGCCGCCGTCTACCACGACGACATGTACGTGGACACCGCCCACTCGCTTCAGACCGCGCGGGCGATCCGGGGGCTGCGCACCTGGGTCACGGACGAGTTCGAGCACGACGGCGTACGGGCCGGCGGGCCGCGGGTCCTGGACCGGCTGCTCGCACTCGTGCGCGACGAGGTCTGACCTCCCCGTACGGGGAGAGGTGCGAGCGGGCCTCGCCGCCGAGACGCACCAGGTGCGGCTGCGGCCCCGCCTCGTGGTCCGCGCCTCCCGCGGCGCGGCCATCGGACCGGCGGCCGGGGGCGCGGCGCGCACAAAAGTCCAAGCGGTGCTCACTGATTGCTCATGGTCCGCTTCCTCCGCGCGGGATAGAAATCCGTCCGAGCCCCCCGCGCGACCGGGGGACGGCTCACCGCGCCGAGAGAGGACGGACATGACCACCCACGTCGACACCGAGATCGCCAGCCAGCCCGACTGCTGGCGGCGCGCCGCCGAACTGGCCGTCGAGCGGGACGGGCTGCTGCCCCGTACGGGCGAGCGGATCGCCGTCGTCGGCTGCGGCACCTCGTACTTCATCGCCCGCGCCTACGCGGCCCTGCGCGAGTCCCTGGGCGGCGGCGAGACCGACGCCTTCCCGGCCTCCGACCCGACCCCGCTCGGCCGCGGCTACGACCGGATCGTCGCGCTCTCCCGCTCCGGCACCACCACCGAGGTCGCCGAGCTGCTCGCCCGGGCCTCGGGCCGGATCCCGACCCTCGTCCTCACCGGCGTCCCGGACAGCCCGGCCGGGCACCACGCCGACACCGTCCTCGACCTGTCCTTCGCCGACGAACGCTCCGTCGTCCAGACCCGGTTCGCCACGACCGCGCTCCAGCTCCTGCGTGCCGCGCTCGGCGTGGACCTCGGCCCGGCGATCGTGGACGCCGAACTCGCCCTGTACGAGCCGCTGCCCGCCGCCTGGGCGCGGCAGGGCCAGTTCACCTTCCTCGGCACCGGCTGGACCGTCGGCCTCGCCGACGAGGCCGCGCTCAAGCTCCGCGAGGCGGCCCGCGCCTGGACCGAGTCGTACCCGGCGATGGAGTACCGGCACGGGCCCATCAGCATCAGCGACCCCGGCAGCCTGGTGTGGTGCTTCGGCCCCGTGCCGCCCGGTCTCAGCGACGAGGTCAACGCCACCGGCGCCCAGTTCGTCGCCGACGCCGTCGACCCGGTCGCCGCGCTCGTCCGCGCCCAGCGCCTCGCGGTCGCCCTCGCCGGCCGCCGCGGACTCAACCCCGACCGCCCCCGCAACCTCACCCGCTCGGTGATCCTCGCCGGCGCGCGCTGAACCCGGTCGCGCCGAACGGGACTGCGGCGCGGGGAGGTTGGGCCCCGCCCCGTATCCTGCGCGCATGAACGACACGCAACTCGAAGAGATGCCCGGCGACTGGCAGCGCGCCCTCGCCGTCGTCGCCCACCCCGACGATCTGGAGTACGGCTGCGCCGCCGCCGTCGCGGGCTGGACGGACGCGGGCAAGGAGGTCGGCTACGTCCTCGCCACCCGCGGCGAGGCGGGCATCGACTCCCTCGCCCCGGCGGTCTGCGGCCCGGTGCGTGAGCGCGAGCAGCAGGACAGCGCGGCCGTGGTGGGCGTGACGACCGTGGAGTTCCTCGACCACGAGGACGGCATGATCGAGTACGGGCTCGGGCTGCGCCGCGACATCGCCGCCGCGATCCGCCGCCACCGGCCCGAACTCGTCATCACCCTCAACCACCGCGACACCTGGGGCCCCGGCCCCGGCGGCTTCTGGAACACCCCCGACCACCGCGCCGTCGGCCGTGCCACCCTCGACGCCGCGGCGGACGCGGGCAACCGCTGGATCTTCCCCGAGCTCGTCGAGCAGGGCCTCGAACCCTGGAACGGCGTCCGCTGGGTCGCCGTCGCCGGCTCCACCACCCCGACCCACGCCGTCGACGCCCGCCCCGGACTCGACCGCGCCGTCCGCTCCCTGCTCGCCCACCGCGCCTACATCGAGGCCCTCACCGACCAGTCCCCGGAGGAGTACGTCCGCGACTTCGTCACCCAGTCCACCTCGCGCGCCGCCGCCCGCTTCGGCGACCGCCCGGCGGTGGCCTTCGAGGTGTTCCCCCGGGGCTAGGGGGTGTCTCGGACCTGTCGCGAAGCGGGTCCCGGTCGTCGCGAGCAGCGGTATCGGTTCTGCGGTATCGGCTTCGGCGTCAGGCTGGCACGCGGGGGCGAGTGACCGCCGGGACCGGACGACAAGGGCAGCGGGGAGGTGCGCCGCGGCACACCTCCCCGCTGCCCTCGTCGTCGGCTCACATGTCGGGGGAGGGCGTCAGGACCGCGAAGGGGGCGCCGAACGGGTCCGCGAACCAGCCGATGCGGCCGACCTGCGGCACGTCCGCCGGGGCCATCAGGACCGAGCCGCCGCTCTCCTGCACCGACGCCGAGGTCGCGTCCGCGTCCTCCACCATGAAGTACGGGATCCAGCGCGACTTGTCCGCGCCCGGCTGCAGCGGAGCCGCGCCGCCGAACGAGGCGTCCTTCAGGTCGCCCTCGGCCGTCGAGATCACCCGGTACGTCATCCCGGGCGCCTCCATCTCCTCCCAGCGCCAGCCGAACAGCCCCTGGTAGAAGCCGAGCGCGGCCTCCGGGTCCGGCACGTGCAGCTCGGCCCAGAGCAGGGTGTTGGGCGAGGAGGTGCGCTCCAGGCCCTGCACCGTGCCGGGCTGCCAGACGGCGAACTCGGCACCGGCCGGGTCGGTCAGCGCCGCCATCCGCCCGGCGTCCATCACGTCCATGGCCGCCATCCGTACCGTGCCGCCGCCCTGCTCCGTCGCCCGGGCGGTCGCCTCGGCGTCCGGGGTCTGGAAGTAGACGGTCCAGGCGCTGCTCGCGCCCTCGCCGAGCGGCCCGAGCGCGGCGACCGTCTTGCCGTCCTGCTGGAAGAAGCCGTAGCCGCCCGCGTCGGGGCCGGCCGTGGCGAAGTCCCAGCCGAAGACGCGGCCGTAGAACTCGGCGGCGGCGTTGATGTCGGGGCTGCCGAGGTCCAGCCAGTCGGGCGAGCCCTTGGTGAAGTCCGTACCGAGCATGGAGTGTGTCCCGTCCTTCCGGGGTGAAGGTCGTGCGGGGAGGCCGTGTCGTGACGGCGGATGGCCAGGTTCCGGCCACCATGGCCGATCCTCACCCTCGCGCGCGCCCCGCGCAGCCCCGGCGCCCGGCTTTCATCCGCGCGGCCCAGTCCGCCGCTGCTCCGGGCCGGCACGGTTGACAAACGAAGTTGCCGTTTCCGCAAATGGGGAAGGTGACTGAAGAAGACCGCGAAGCCCGTGACGACCGCCTCGACGACGTGCTCAGCGAGGTCGGCCCCCGGCTCCGCCGGATCCGCCGTGAGCGCGGCGCGACCCTGGCCGAGCTCTCCGCCTCCACCGGCATCTCGGTGAGCACCCTCTCCCGTCTGGAGTCCGGGCAGCGCAAGCCCAGCCTGGAGCTGCTGCTGCCCATCGCCCGGGCCCACCAGGTCCCGCTCGACGAGCTGGTGGGCGCGCCGCCGGTGGGCGATCCGCGGGTGAGGGCGAAGCCGATCGTCCGGGACGGCCGCACCCTGTACCCGCTCACCCGCCAGCCCGGCGGCCTCCAGGCGTACAAGATGGTCCAGGAGCCGGGTGCCGAGGTGCCCGATCCCCGGGTGCACGAGGGGTACGAGTGGCTGTACGTGCTCTCCGGGCGGCTTCGGCTCGTCCTCGGCGAGCACGACGTGGTGCTCGGGCCCGGTGAGGCGGCCGAGTTCGACACCCGCGTCCCGCACTGGTTCGGGCCGGCGGGGGAGCGGCGGGTGGAGTTCCTGAGCCTGTTCGGACCGCAGGGCGAGCGCATGCACGTACGGGCGCGCCCCAAGAGCCGCCGGAGCGCCCAAGGGTCCGAGGACTCCCGGAGTCCCAAGAAGTCCTGAGCGCCTGGTTCCGTTAAGCCAAGCGACCGCTTAGTATGCGCTCACCGCCGCGGTACCGACCGTGCGGTACGGAACGGATCACGAAGGCAGCTGGAGGCGTCCGCATGCAGGCATGGCGAGTGCACGAGAACGGCGAGCCCGGCGAGGTGATGCAGCGCGACGACACCGACCGGCCCGTGCCCGGTCCCGGCCAGGTGCTCCTGAAGGTCCGCGCCACCGGCCTCAACTTCCCCGACGCGCTGCTCTGCCGCGGGCAGTACCAGGTGCGGCCCCCGCTGCCCTTCACGCCCGGCGTCGAGATCTGCGCCGAGACCGAGGACGGGCGCCGGGTCATCGCCACCCCGGCACTCCCGTACGGCGGCCTCGCCGAGTACGCCGTCGCCGACGAGGCGGCGCTGCTTCCCGCCCCCGAGGCGCTCGACGACGCCGAGGCCGCCGCCCTCCACATCGGCTACCAGACCGGCTGGTTCGGCCTGCACCGCAGGGCCGCCCTGAAGGAGGGCGAGACGCTGCTCGTGCACGCCGCCGCGGGCGGGGTCGGCAGCGCCGCCGTCCAGCTCGGCAAGGCGGCCGGCGCCACCGTCATCGGTGTCGTCGGCGGCGCGGACAAGGCCGCCGTCGCCCGCGAACTCGGCTGCGACACGGTCGTCGACCGGCACGCCGAGGACGTCGTCGCCGCCGTCAAGGAGGCCACCGGCGGCCGCGGCGCCGACGTGGTCTACGACCCGGTGGGCGGCGCCGCCTACCAGCAGTCCGCCAAGCTCGTCGCCTTCGAGGGCCGGATCGTGGTCGTCGGCTTCGCCAGCGGCACCATCCCCGCCCCCGCCCTCAACCACGCCCTCGTGAAGAACTACTCGATCGTGGGCCTCCACTGGGGCCTCTACAACCTCAAGGACCCGGCCGCCGTACTGCGCTGTCACGAGACCCTCACCGCACTCGCCGCCAAGGGCCTGATCAAGCCGTACGTGAGCGAGCGCGTCCCCTTCGCGGCCGCCGCCGACGCGGTGCAGCGGCTCGCCGAGGGCCGCACCACCGGCCGGCTCGTCGTCCTCCCGGAAGGAACCCGCGCATGACGGCACACCGCCCCGACGCCGCCGAACTCCTTGAGCGCACCCGCCGGTTGCTCGCCGAGCACCCGCCGGCCGGCACCGACCGCACCGACTTCCTGCGTGCCCGCTTCGACGCCGGACTCGCCTGGGTGCACTACCCGGCCGGCCTCGGCGGGCTCGACGCGCCGCGCGCCCTGCAGGCCGTCGTCGACGCCGAACTCGCCGCCGCCGGCGCCCCCGACAACGACCCCCGCCGGATCGGCATCGGCCTCGGCATGGCCGCCCCGACCCTCCTCGCGTACGGCTCCGACGAGGTCAAGGAGCGCTTCCTGAAGCCGCTGTGGGTCGGCGAGGAGGTGTGGTGCCAGCTCTTCAGCGAGCCCGGCGCCGGCTCCGACCTGGCCGCCCTCGGCACCCGCGCCGTGCGCGACGGCGACGAGTGGGTGGTCAACGGGCAGAAGGTGTGGACCTCCAGCGCCCATGTGGCCCGCTGGGCCATCCTCATCGCCCGCACCGATCCCGAGCTGCCCAAGCACCGCGGCATCACGTACTTCGTCTGCGACATGACCGACCCGGGCGTCGAGGTCCGGCCGCTGCGCCAGATCACCGGCGAGGCCGAGTTCAACGAGGTCTTCCTCACCGACGTCCGCATCCCCGACGCCCACCGCCTCGGCGACGTCGGTGACGGCTGGCGGGTCGCCCAGACCACCCTCATGAACGAGCGCGTCTCCATCGGCGGCGCCCGCATCCCGCGCGAGGGCGGCATGATCGGCAAGGCCGCCGGCACCTGGCGCGCCCGTCCCGAACTGCGCACCCACGACCTGCACCGCCGGCTGCTCGACCTGTGGGTCGACGCCGAGGTCGCCCGGCTCACCGGTGAACGGCTGCGCCAGCAGCTCGTCGCCGGCCAGCCCGGACCCGAGGGCAGCGCCATGAAGCTCGGCTTCGCCCGGCTCAACCAGGCCATCAGCGCCCTGGAGGTCGAACTCCTCGGCGACGAGGGCCTGCTGTACGGGGAGTGGGCGATGGTCCGGCCCGACCTGGTCGACTTCACCGGCCGTGACGCCGGCTACCGCTATCTGCGCGCCAAGGGCAACTCGATCGAGGGCGGCACGACCGAGGTGCTGCTCAACATCGTGGCCGAGCGGGTCCTCGGCCTGCCCCCGGAGCCGCGCAACGACAAGGACGTCGCCTGGAAGGACCTCGCCCGATGACCGAGACGCCCGAGACGCCCGAGACGCCCGAGACGCCCGAGACGATCCGACCGGCCTCCGCCCCGTTGGATCTGCTCTACTCCGAGGCGGAGGACGACCTGCGCGCCGCCGTCCGCTCGCTGCTCGCCGACCGGGCCGACGCGCAGCAGGTGCTCGGCCGCATCGAGCAGCCGAGCCCGTACCTGCCCGGTCTGTGGGACGCCCTCGCGGGCGGCATCGGCGCCGCCGGGCTGCTCGTTCCCGAGAAGCTGGGCGGTCAGGGCGCGAGCCACCGCGAGGCCGCCGTGGTCCTGGAGGAGCTGGGCCGGGCGGTGACCCCTGCCCCGTACCTCACCAGCGCCGTCGTGGCCACCGAGACCCTGCTCGCCCTCGGCGACGGGTCCGGGCCCGCCGTCGACCTGCTCCGCGCGCTCGCGAGCGGCGCCACCGTCGCCGTCCTCGCCGTGCCGCTCTCCACCGCGCCGGGCGCCGACCCGGTGACCGACGGGCCCGTGCCCGCCGTCGCGGACGCGGCCGCCGCCGACGTCCTCCTCGTGCCGCGCGCCGACGGCCTGTACGCCGTCCCGGCGGCGGAGGCGCGGATCACCCCGCAGGTCCCGCTGGACCTCACCCGGCCGCTCGCCGTCGTCGACGCCCGCGGCGCCGGGGGCACCCGGCTCGCCGACGCGGACTCCGCCCGGGCGGCCGTGCGGCGCGGGCTGCTCGCGGGCGCCGGACTGCTCGCCTCCGAGCAGCTCGGGATCGCCGAGTGGTGTCTGGAGGAGACCGTCCGGCACACGAAGGAGCGCCACCAGTTCAACCGCCCGATCGGTTCCTTCCAGGCCCTCAAGCACCGGATGGCCCAGCTGTGGCTGGAACTCGTCGGCGCCAGGGCCGCGGCCCGTGCCGCCGCCGACGCGCTCGCGACCGGTGCCGACGACGCCGAACTGACCGTGGCCGTCGCCCAGGCGTACTGCTCCAAGGTCGCCGTGCACGCCGCCGAGGAGTGCGTGCAGCTGCACGGCGGCATCGGGATGACCTGGGAGCACCCGGCGCACCTGGCGCTCAAGCGGGCCAAGTCGGACCAGACGGCGCTGGGTTCGGCCGGCCGGCACCAGGACGTGATCGCGGAGCTGATGGACCTGCCCGCACCGCGGTAAGGGGCCGCCTACGTCCGCACCCCTCTACATACTGTTTAATTGCGACCTGTTCGCAATAACAGTTGATGTTCAAGAGGGGTGTGGACGTCTTGGGTGCCCGTACGATCCGCCGCGCGACCGCCGCGATACTCACCGGGGCCGCGGCCCTCACCGCGGCGGCCTGCTCGACACCGGGCGGCGGCGCCGCGGGCGCCGCCGGAACCGAGGACTCCGCGGTCGTCGGCATCGCCTACGAACCCGAGACCCTCAGCCCCCTGCTCGGCTACGGCAAGGACGGCAACTCCAAGATCTTCGACGGGCTGCTCGCCCTCGACGCGGACATGAGGCTCCGGCCCGCCCTCGCCGCCGCGCTGCCGACGGTCAGCGCCGACGGCCTCACGTACACCTACCGGCTCCGCAAGGGCGTGCGGTTCAGCGACGGCCGGCCCTTCACCGCGAAGGACGTCGTCTTCACGTACACGACGATCCTCGACCCGAAGACCAACAATCCCTCCCGCACCGAGCTCGACGCCCTGCGGGACGTCCGGGCCGTCGGCGACGACACCGTCGTCTTCACCCTCAAGTACCCCTACGCGCCCTTCGCCCAGCGCACCGTCCTCGCCATCGCCCCCGAGCACATCGCGGGCCGGCAGGACGTCAACACCGGCCCGTTCACCACCAGGCCCGTCGGCACCGGCCCGTACGTCCTCACCGGCTGGTCCCGGGGCGAGAAGCTCACCTTCACCGCCAACGAGCACTACTGGGGCGGCGCGCCGGCCGTGAAGAGGTTCACCATGGCCGTCGTCAAGGACGACGACGTCCGCGCCACCCGGCTGCGCGCCGGCGACCTCGACGCCGCCGTCCTGCCGCCCGCCCTCGCCGCCGGCTTCAAGGACGACAAGGCCCGGCGGACGTACACGGCGACGACGTACGACTACCGCACCGTCACCCTGCCCAGCCACAACAGGGTCGCCGGCGATCCCGCGATCCGGCGCGCCCTCGACCTCGCCGTCGACCGGCAGACCATGGTCGACCGGATCCTCGACGGCGCCGGCAGGCCCGCCTACGGGCCCGTCCCCACCGACAGCCCCTGGTTCGCCAAGGGCACCGAACGCCGCCACGACCTCGCCGGCGCCCGGAAGATCCTCGACGAGGCCGGCTGGAAGCCCGGCCCCGACGGCGTCCGAGTGAAGAACGGCGTCCGCGCCGCCTTCCCGCTCTGGTACCTCTCCGGCGACAAGCTCCGCCAGGACCACGCCCTCGCCTACGCCTCCGACGCCAAGAAGGCCGGCATCGCCCTCACCACCCAGTCCGGCACCTGGGAGGTCATCGAACCCCGCATGAGGACCGACGCCGTCCTCGCCGGCGGCGGCTCGCCCGGCGACCCCGACTTCGACCAGTACCTGCTGCTCAAGTCCTCCCTGGCCGGCGACGGCTTCAACAACATGGCCGCGTACGCCAGTCCGGTCGTGGACCGCGCCCTGGAGGACGGTCGCCGCACCGACGACCCCGCCGAGCGCCGCGCCGCGTACGACACGATCCAGCGCGAACTGGTCAAGAACCCCGGCTACACCTTCCTCACCCACGTCGACCACGTCTACGTCGTCGCCGACCGCTGGGACGGGCTCTCCACCCAGGTCGAGCCGCACGAGCACGGCCTCGGCTCCGGGCCCTGGTGGAACGTCGAGGACTGGAAGCCGAAGAAGTGAGCCGTTCCCTTCTGTTCCGTGCCCTTCCTCTCCGTTCTCTTCCTCTCCGGGCTCTTCCTCTCCACGCCATGGCGCGGATGACGGGCCGGCGCGCCCTCGCCGCCGTCCTCGTCCTCCTCGCCGTCACCCTCGCGGTCTTCGCCGTCGCCGCCGCCTCGCCCTTCGACCCCGTCAAGGCCTACGCCGGCACCGCCGGACTCACCGCCTCGCAGGCCGACCTCGACCGGCTCCGCGCCAACCTCGGCGCCGACCGGCCCTGGTTCACCCGCTGGTGGGAGTGGGCCGGCCACGCCGTACGCGGCGATCTCGGCGACTCCACCGTCATGCGGCAGCCCGTCGCCGACGTCATCGCCGAACGCCTCGGCTGGTCCGTGCTGCTCGCCGCCACCGCCTTCCTCCTCGCCGTCACCCTCGGCACCGCCCTCGGCGTCCTCGCCGGCCGCCGCCGCGGCGGCCTGCTCGACCGGGCCGCCGGCTCCGCCGCGTACATCCTCGAAGCCGCCCCCGCCTACTGGCTCGGCCTGCTCGCCGTCTGGTTCTTCGCCCTCCGGCTCGGCGTGCTCCCGGCCGGCGGACTCACCGACACCGCGAGCGACACCATCACCGCCGGCCAGGTCGCCACCCACCTCGTGCTGCCCGCACTCGTCCTCGGCGTCTCCCAGCTGCCCTGGTTCTTCCTGTACGTGAGACAGGGCGTCGGCGACGCCCTGGAAGAGGACCCCGTGCGCGGCGCCCGCGCCCGCGGTCTCGCCGAACGCACCGTCCTCACCGGCCACGCCCTGCGCTCCGGCCTGCTCCCGGTGCTCACCCTCGTCGGCTCCCGCGTGCCCGAACTCATCACCGGAGCCCTCCTCGTGGAGACCGTCTTCAGCTGGCCCGGCATCGCCGCCGCCACGGTCCAGGCCGCCGTCTCCGCCGACTTCCCGCTGCTCGCCGCGCTCACCGTGCTCGCCACCGCCGCCGTGCTGCTCGGCAACCTCCTCTCCGACCTGCTGTACGGGCTCGCCGACCCCCGGGTGGGCTTCGATGGCTGACCCGCGCACCCGCCGCCTGCGGCTGTGGACCTCCGCCCTGACCGTCGGGGGCCTCGCCCTCGCCGTCCTCCTCGTGCCGCCGCTCGTCCCGCTCGACGAACAGGCCGTCGACCTCGGGCGAAAGCTCCTGCCACCCTCCTGGGAGCACCCCTTCGGCACCGACGACCTCGGTCGCGACCTGCTCCTGCGCTGTGTCTACGGGCTGCGCGTCTCGCTGCTCGTCGGCCTGGTCGCCGCCCTCGCGGCCACCGTCGTCGGCACCACGGTGGGCACGGCGGCCGGCGCGCTCGGCGGCCGCACCGACCGGCTCGTCATGCGGGTCGTCGACGGCTTCTCGTCCGTGCCGCACCTGCTGCTCGGCATCTTCGTCGTCGCCGTGTTCCGGCCCGGCGTCTGGCCGGTGATCGCCTCCGTGGCGCTCACCCACTGGCTGTCCACCGCCCGCATCGTCCGCTCCGAGGTCCTCTCGCTGCGCTCCCGGCCCTTCGTCGACGCCGCGATCTCCGGCGGCGCGTCCCGGTGGCGGATCACCGTCCGGCATCTGCTGCCCGCCGTGCTGCCGCAGGCCGGACTCGCCGCCGTGCTGATGGTCCCGCACGCGATGTGGCACGAGTCCGCCCTCTCCTTCCTCGGCCTCGGCCTCCCCAGCCACCGGGCCAGCCTCGGCAACCTGGTCCAGAACGCCCGCTCGTCCCTCCTCGCCGGCGCCTGGTGGCCCACCCTCTTCCCCGGCCTCCTCCTGATCGTCCCGACCCTCGCCCTCGCCGGCCTCGCCGGCATCTGGCGCGACCGACTCAACCCCCGCCGCCGCTCGGAGCTGATGTTGTGAACGAACGGATCCTGCGCGCCCTGGACTCCGTCACCGCCGAGCGCGCCCACGACGCCGTCCTCACCGTCCGCGGCCTCACCGTCCGCTTCCACCTCCGCGGCGGCCGCACCGTCGCCGCCGTGACCGACGCCGCCTTCGACCTCGCACCGGGCGAATGCCTCGCCCTCGTCGGCGAGAGCGGCTGCGGCAAGTCGGTCCTGGCCTCCGCCCTGCTCGGCCTGCTGCCGCGCAACGCGGAAACGGAGGGCACGGCGTGGCTGGCGGGCGGGACACCCGCCGGGGACGGAAGCGGCGCCCTCGACCTGCTCGCGGCCGACGAGCGCGCCCTCGACCTGCTCGCGGCCGACGAGCGCACCCTCGCACGCGTCGTCCGCGGACGCCGCATCGGACTCGTACCGCAGAGCCCCGCCGCGCACCTCACGCCCGTACGGACCGTGCGCGCGCACCTGGAGGAGACGGTCCGGGCCCTGACCGGCACCCCGCGGCGGGCACGGCGGGCGGCGGCCGAGGCGGCCGCCGAGCGGGCCGCGTTTCCCGTGGGACACCTCGACCGGTACCCGCACGAGCTGTCCGGCGGGCTGGCGCAGCGCGCGGCGACCGCACTCGCGCTCATCGGCGACGCGCCGGTGCTGCTCGCCGACGAGCCGACCACCGGGCTCGACCGGGAACTAGTCGACCGGACCGCCGACGAGCTGCGCCGGCACGTCGACACCGGCAAGGCGCTGCTGCTCGTCACACACGACCTGGCGGCGGCCCGGCGGGTGGCCGACCGGGTGGCCGTGATGTACGCGGGGCGGATCGTCGAGATCGCCCCGGCCGCGCGCTTCTTCGGCCGGCCCGGCCCCCGGCACCCGTACGCCCGCGGTCTGCTGAACGCCCTGCCCGAGCGGGAGTTCACCCCGATCCCCGGGCTGCCGCCCGAACTGTCGAGGCTGCCCGAGGGCTGCGCCTTCGCCCCGCGCTGCGCCCGCGCGACCGGCGCCTGCGCCGCCCGCCCGGACCTCCGGGCCGGCGTCGCCTGCCACCACCCCCAGCAGGACGCGGGAGGAGCCGACCGTGGCCCCCAGCGGGATGCGGGAGGAACCGACCGTGGCCCCCAACAGGACGCGGGAGGAGCCGACCGTGCTTGAACTGCACGCCGTGACCGCCGGATACGCCCGCCGCTCCCCGGTGTTCCGCTCCGCCGGGCTCACCGTCGCGCCCGGCGAGGCCGTCGGACTGCTCGGCCCCAGCGGCTGCGGCAAGTCCACCCTGGCCCGGGTCGCCGCGCTGCTGCACCGGCCCGACGCGGGCTGGGTAGTGCTCGACGGCACCGAGGTGCGCGCCTGGCGGCACCGCGCCCCGCGCGAGCTGCGCACCGCCGTCGGGGTCGTCTTCCAGCAGCCGCGGCTCGCCGCCGACCCGCGCCTGCGGCTCGCCGACCTGATCGCCGAACCACTGCGCGCGACCGGTCGCCGCGCCGCGGTCGCCGAACGCCTCGCCGCCCTCGCGCCCGCCGTCGGCCTCACCGACGACCTGCTCGGCCGCCGCCCCCACGAGGTCAGCGACGGCCAGCTCCAGCGCGCGTGCCTGGCCCGCGCCCTGGTGCTGCGGCCCCGTTGGCTGATCTGCGACGAGATGACCGCGATGCTCGACGCCTCCACCACGGCCGCCCTGGTCGCCGCCGTCGAGACCTACCGGGCCGAGACCGGCGCGGGCCTGCTCGCCGTCGGCCACGACCGGGTGCTCCTGGAGCGCTGGTGCGACCGAACGGTCGAGTGGGCCGCCTGCCTGGACGCTGGTGAACGGGGGCCGACGGCTCCTGGTTCGTGCTGACCGACTGGGAGCTGAGCGCCACCGAGGTCTTCGGCAGCGCCGTGCTCGTCGCCGCCCTGCCGGCCGACGAGGAGCTGGAGGCCGTCCGCATGCCGAGCATCGCGGAGGTCTTGTCCCGCGCTTGAGGAACGGCCGGGTCCGGAACTTCACCCGGATGGCCGCCCCGCCATGCCGCCGTCCGGATAGTCCGTTCCGTCACACTGTCCGCCGAACGCCGCAATCCCGGTGCGGCGCAAGGAGGGTGAGCGCGATGGCCATTTCGATTTCCGTGGTGCTGCTTCTGCTGGTCCTGGCCGTGATCTTTCTCCGCAACGGCGGCCTCAAGTTCTCCCACGCCCTGGTCTGCGCGCTGCTCGGCTTCTTCCTGGCCGGCACCAACATGGCCCCCACGATCCAGAACGGGGTCGCGGCCACGGCGAACGTGGTCTCCAGCTTCCGGCCGTGAGCGGGCGGCGGACCTGCCGCCCACGGATACGTTTCATGATCGTGAAGTGGGCGTGAAACAGGGGCCGTTGCCATGTACTTCTCACGCACTCGGGCCTAGCGTCGGCCGCCGGCGCGACCTTCGAACGGACCCGAGGAGCCGCATTGACCACCCGACCCCCCAGGCGGACGGCCCGCGCACTCGCGCTGACCGCCGCGATGGGCGCGACCCTGCTCGCGCTCGCCGGACCGGTCGCCCACGCCGGCGAGATACCGCTCGCCCCCGGGCACCGGCTGGTGGCGCAGTACGACGGCGCGCCCGCCACCGCGCGGCCCGTGCCCGGCGAGGCGCCGCCCCAGCACCCGTACCTCGCCCCCAACGGCCGCAGCGGCATGCACGCCGACGCCGCCGGCAGCGCCACCTACCCCTGGTCCGGGCCGCTCGGCCGCCAGCCGCACGTCACCAGCGAGAAGATCGCCGCCCTCGGCGGCGAGTGCGCCACCGTCACCTTCGACGCCGACGGCCGCCTGATCACCGTCTGCGGCACCTTCAGCGGCTTCCTGCTCAAGCTGCTCGACCCGCGCAGCCTGGCCACCCTCGCCGAGTACCAGCTGCCGCAGCGCTCCTCCACCGTCGAGGCCATCACCCGGCTCGACTTCGAGAAGATCTTCAAGGACACCTCCGGCGGCGCCTACTTCTACCTCGACAACCGCGACCGGGTCGTCCTCGCCGACTCCCGGCAGCACGTGCTGCGCATCGCGCACCGCCAGAAGGCGGACGGCGGCTGGGAGTTCGCCGTCGAGGACGACTGGGACCTGACCGCCCTCGTCCCGCACGACTGCGTCACCTGGACCAACCTCTTCCCCAGCGGCGTCTGCGACCCCGTCACCTCCGTGATGCCCGACTGGCAGGGACGCGTCTGGTGGGTCACCCGCCTCGGCCGGGTCGGCACCATCGACCCCGCCACCGGAGCACTGCGCGCGATCCGGCTCGACGGCGAGGAGATCCAGAACTCCTTCTCCGTCGCCGAGGACGGCGTCTCCATCGTCTCCGACCACGCCCTCTACAGCTTCCGCGCCGACCCCGACGGCACCCCGCGGATCCAGTGGCGGCAGACGTACGACCGGGGCACCGGCACCAAGCCCGGCTCCGTGAACCAGGGCTCGGGCACCACCCCGGACCTCTTCGGCCAGGACGGCGCGAAATACGTCGCCATCACCGACAACGCCGACGACCGCATGAACATCCTGGTCTACCGGCGCGGCACCGACGTCGCCGACGCCGACCGGCTCGTCTGCCGCGTCCCGGTCTTCGGCACCGGCGCCTCCACCACCGACAACTCCCTGATCAGCTGGGGCAACAGCCTCGTCGTCGAGAACAACTACGGCTACGAGAACGTCACCTCGCTCACCTTCGGCCGCAGCGTCGTCGGCGGCGTCACCCGCGTCGACGTCCGCCCCGACGGCAGCGGCTGCGACACCGTGTGGGAGAGCGACGTCCGCTCGCCCTCCACCGTGCCCAAGCTGTCCACCGCCAACGGCCTGCTCTATTTCTACGAGAAGCGGCCCAACGCCCTCGGCATCGACGCCTGGTACCTGACGGCCGTCGACTTCCGCACCGGCGCCCGCGCCTGGTCCCGGCTCACCGGCACCGGCCTCGCCTACGACAACAACTGGGCGCCCGTCACGCTCGGCCCCGACGGCACCGCGTACGTCGGAGTGTTCAACGGCATCGTCGCCGTCCACGACGGCGCCTGACCGACCCCGCCACGTTCCGTGGCCGGACGTACGGATGCCCGGGACCCTCGCGGTCCCGGGCATCCGCGTCCCGCAGAGGGGGCCGGGGGCGTCATTCCATCTCGGGCATGTCGCCGACCCTCGTCCGCATGTCGATCACGGCGAACGCCGCACCCTGCGGGTCGACCAGCGCCGCGAAGCGCCCGAACGGGCTGTCCATCGGCCCGAAGACCTTCTTCCCGCCGCCCCGCACGGCCACCTCGCACGCCGTGTCGCAGTTGTCGACGGCGAAGTAGACCTGGATGTACGCGGGGACCTCGGGCGGGAAGTCCTCCGCGGTCATCACCATCCGGCCCAGCAGCGGGTCGGCACCGAGGTCGAAGACCCGGTAGTCCATGTCCTTGATCTTCTTCGAGTCGTAGCCGAAGACGGTCGTGTAGAAGGCGTCGGCCTTCGCGGGCTCCCGCGTGAACACCTCCGCCCACGCGAAGCCGCCCGTCTCGCCCTGGAGCTCGAAGCCCTCGTGGTCGCCCGCCTGCCAGACGCCGAACACACAGCCCGTCGGATCCTGCGCCAGGCACATTGAGCCGAACGAGCCCACCTGCATCGGCTCCATCAGCAGCGTGCCGCCCGCGCCGCTGATCTTCTCGGCGGTGGCGGCGACGTCCGGCGACGCGAAGTACAGGCACCAGGCCGACTTCGGCTCGCCCTCCTGGCCCGGCATCGGCGGGACCACCGCCGCGACCGCCTTGCCGTTCTTGTACGCCTGGGTGTAGTTGCCGAACTCCGAGGCCGCTTCGCCGAAGGTCCAGCCGAGGACGTCGCCGTAGAACTCCTTCGCGCCCTCGACATCGGTGAACATGGCGTCTGTCCAGCACGGCGTGCCTTCAGGTCGTGAGGCCATGACGATGACTCGCTTCCGATCGATACGTTCCGTCGCTATCGGCCACGCTAATCAGGTCAGGCCCACCCCGCTCGGTGACACCACGTGACACCCGTCCGCCGGTCGGGTGAAAGGCGGCGCGGAAGCTCAGCGGCGGTACTCCCGGGCCTCCGGGCACAGCTCCTTCACCAGCGCCCAGAACACCGGGAAGTCGGGGATGTGCTTCGACTCGCGTGCCCAGCGGCCCGCGCCCGCCGTCCGCACCACCACCAGACCGTCCCCGCGCCACTCGCAGTGCCGCACCCGCTCCCACGGCGCCGTCCCCGACGGCAGCCCGATGCCATGCCCGTCCAGCGCCACCTCGCCGAACGCGACCCGCCCGCCCGCCTCCAGCGCCGCCACCGCCGGCGCCAGCGCCCGGCGCACCGTCTCGTCCAGGACGATCTGGGCCAGCTCCCGGATCTGCGAGTCGGCCGGCCGCGGCACCGCCTCCTCGTTCAGGAACCCGCCGACGGTCACCTCGCGCGGCCCTCCGGCGAGCCCGTCGACCAGCAGCCGGTACGCGTAGTGGGTTCCGGTGTATCCGCCGTCGACATAGGTACGGGTCACGTCCTGGTGCATCGCCGTGACCGACCCCCAGGGCACGGCCCGGGCGCCGCCGTCCGCGTGCGGGCAGACGAGGCCGCGCTCGTACAGGTACACGTACTCGCCGGGCCGTAACGCCGTCGCGGGCGCGCGCAGCGAGTGCCAGAGCAGCCTGCCGAACACCCCGAACGGCAGCAGGAGCAGCGGGATCCCGAGCCCTGTCCCCACCAGGCTCGTGGCGATCGCCGGGAGGACGAGGGAGGCGGCGGCGAGCAGCAGCACCGCGAGCGGGGTCCGCGCGGGCCGCCGGTCCCCGGCCCCGGCCGGACCCTCGCCGTGCCGGGCCCGGAAGGCCCGCAGATAGACGCCGAGACCCGCCTCGCGCGCCGCGCCGGTCGCGGCCTCGTCCGGCGGCGGTACGGTCACCCGGTCGAACTCTCCCATGGCGCATCCCCCCGTCCGCATGATGTCAGCGGCCCCCGGCGCGGGCCATCCCCTCCGCGACGACTCTCCGGAAGTCCGGACAGCTCCCGATGTCCGCGTGCTCGCACCCGAGGGCGCACTCCACCAGCTCCAACTGGGCCTGCGCCCGCGCGATCTCCTCCCGCAGGACGGCCGCCCGCGCGCGCAGCACGTCACGGCGCCGGTCGGAGGATGCGAGCATCGCGCCGATCGCGTCGAGCGAGAGCCCGGCCTCCTTGGCCCGCAGCACCACCGCCGTCCGTACGACGTCCGCCGCCCCGTAGACCCGCCGCCCCGCCGTGTCCCGGGCCGGGCTGAGCAGCCCCATGCTCTCCCAGTGGCGCAGCACGTGCGGGGCGAGACCGAAACGGCCGGCCAGCGCCCCGATGCTCAACACGGCCTCGTCCTCGGTGACTTGGCTTGACTTCATGTCGACATGAAACGGCAGCGTGGCACTCATGTCCACGACGCCCGCGGCCGTACCGCCGCTCCTCGCCCTGCTCGACCGCTTCGACTCCCTGCCGTCGGCCCGACGGCTCCGCGCCCGCACCTACGACCTGCTCGCGGCCCGGCCCGGCGCGCGGGTGCTCGACGTCGGCTGCGGCGCCGGGCGGGCGGTCGCGGAACTGGCCGAGCGAGGCGTACGGGCGGAGGGCGCCGACACGGATCCCGAGGCGCTCGCGGTCGCCCGCGCCCGCCACCCCAGGCTGGTCTTCCACCGGGCGAGTGCCACGCGACTGCCCTTCGGCGACGCTGCCCTGGACGGCTACCGGGCCGAGAAGGTCTACCACGAGCTCGACGACCCGGCCCATGCCGCCGCCGAGGCGTACCGGGTGCTCGCGCCCGGCGGGCGGGTGGTCCTCGTCGGCCAGGACTGGGACACCGTCGTCCTCGACTCCGACGCCCCCGAGCTCACCCGCCGCCTCGTCCACGCCCGCGCCGACCGCGTCCCCCACCCGCGCGTCGCCCGCCGCCACCGCGCCCTGCTGCTCGACGCCGGCTTCACGGACGTGACCGTCGAGGTCCGCACCGCCGTCCTCACCGGCCCGGAGATGCTCCCACTCGTCGCCGGCCTCGCCGGCCTCGCCGACTCGGCCACCGCGGCGGGCGCGACGGACCCGGCCGAGGTCCGCGACTGGCTCGCGGAACAACGCCACAGGGCCGACACCGACCGCTTCTTCCTGGCCCTGCCGATGTTCCTGGCCGCGGGGGTCCGGCCGCCGGGTCACGCCACCCGGTAGCGGTGGAAAGCCCCCTCCGGCAGGTCGAGTTCCGGGCGCCAGAAGCGGAGGGTCTGGGCCGAGGGGACGAAGAGGGGTGCCGGGAGGCGGTCGGGGGCGAACCACTCCCAGCGGTCGATCTTGTCGGGCTCGGCGACGGACGGGGTGCCGGTGTGGGCGCGGACGACCGTCGCGGCCGTGATCCGGGTGAGCGCGGCGGAGCTCTCGGTGTCGAGGATCAGGCCGATCACCGCGACGCCGGACGGGTCGGCGACGAGCGTCGTCTCCTCGGCGAGCTCGCGGGCCGCCGCCTGTTCGATGGACTCGCCCGGGTCGACCTTGCCGCCGGGCAGCTCCCAGACGCCCGAGTGGTGCAGCCCGAGCAGCACCCGCCCGGTCGCGTCGGTCACGATGACGCCCGCCCCGAGGGACGCCTGGGCGGCGGGCGGCCGGGCGTTGCGGTCGGCGGGTTCGGGGGTGGATCCGGCGGGTTCGGCGGCCGATTCGGCGGCGGGGGCCATGGCGTCTCCTCGTACGGGGTCGGTACGGTCCCAGCCAACACCACCGCACTGACAACGCCTCACAGCACCGCGATGCCCAGCGGCCGCGACCCCGCGGCCAGCCGCCGCGTCGAGCCGTCGGTCAGGTTCACGACGGTCAGGCCGTCCCAGTAGCCGTCGCGGGTGAAGCCGCCCGTGACATAGGCCGTACGGCCGTCCACGGAGACCGCGACGTGCTCGTGCGGGCCGTCCAGCGGGTAGACGCGCTCGCTGCCGTCGGGCTTGCGGACGGTGAGCGAGGGCCCGCGGTCGACGGCCGGGTCGATCGGGCCGGTGCCGACGGCGAAGAGGGTGCCGTCGGGGGTGACGGTGACGCCGTGCTGGTGCGTGTCGGCCGTCATCGGCTGGATCCGGGTGCGGCCGGTGCGCGGGTCGACCACGGCGAGCCGCTCGCCCTCGAAGGGCAGCAGGAGCTGCCCGTCCGACGGCCGCACGGCCGTGTAGTGCGGCTTCAGCCAGGAGCCGCCCGCCCTCCGTGCCGTACGGGGCCACCTCGATCCGCCGGGTCTTCAGGGTGCCCGAGTCGACGACGGTCACGTCGAAGGAGTCGTGGTTCGTCGTGTACACCTCGGAGCCGTCGCGCGAGACGTCCACGTCGAACGGGCGGCGCCCGACCGGCACCCGGTCCACGACCCGGAGCGCGGTGGTGTCGACGACCTCAAGTGCGCCGTTGCCGCCGGGGACGTTGACGCCGACGTAGACCCGGCGGCCGTCGGGGGAGAGCGCGATGCCCATGCCGCCGCCCCGGTACTCGCCGGTGGTCACCGGACCCGTCGCGGTGCGGTACGGCACGAGCGCGAGGCGCGTGCGGGTCCTGGTGTCCACGACGGCCACGCCCTCGGCCGCGGCGACCCAGGCCCGGCCGTCGGCGCCGACGACGAGCCCGTACGGAGCGGTGCCGACCCGCACGGAGGCGAACGGGCCGTGCGCCGGGTCGACGAAGGTCACCGTGTCCGCCCCGAAGTCGGACACGAGAAGGGTGCCCGCGGGCGTGGTGCCGGCCGGGGCGGGGGCGGGAACCGTCGCCGGGCGGCTCGCCGAAGGGGCGCTCGCGGAAGGGCCGGGCCCGGAGCTCCCGGCGCCCCGCGCGATGCCCCCGCCGCCCTGCGCGCAGCCCACGAGCAGCGCGACCGATGCGGCCAGTACGGCGAGAGCGCGGACACGGGATCGGTACATCGACAGGGCTCCGGACGGGCGCGGACGGACTTGGACGGGGGCGCAGAGGGGCAAGGACGGACACGCACTGGCGCGGACGGGCACGGGCGGCACAGGCGGACCGCCCCGCTCCCCATGCTCCGGCCGCCCCCGGCCCTCCCGGGTCGTCCGAACGGCTGACCCCGGTGTCAGCGCCCCGGCCGACCCACCAGGTCATCCGCCCCGCCGTGGGTCACCGCCCGCACCGGGATGCCCGCCCGGTCCAGCAGACTCGCCGCGACCGTGGCCCGCCGCCCGCTCCCGCAGAACGTCCAGATCTCCCGGTCCCGCGGCAGGTCCCCGACCTTCGCCGGCAGTTCGGCCAGCGGGATCGCGAGGGTGCCGGGCACCCCGCCCTCCGGGTGCTCCGGGCGCACGTCGAGCGCCCGCGCCTCGTCGCGCCCCAACCGCCGGGCCAGCTCCCGTGCGTCCGCCGTCGGGAAGGACCGCACCGTCCTGCCCGCCGCCGCCCACGCGTCGGTGCCGCCCGCGAGGACGCCGGCGACGTTCTCGTAACCGATCCGCAGCAGCTGTACCAGCGCCTCCTCGGCGGCCTCGGCCGCCGGCTCGGGCAGCACGAGCACCAGGCGGGTGCCGAACGGGACCACCTCCGCGACCAGGCTCGCGAAGCGGTCGTCCAGCTCCTCGCCGAGCGCCCCCGGCACATGTCCTGCCGCGAACTCCGAGCGCGAGCGCCCGTCCACGATCTGCGCGCCCTCACCGGCGAGCCCGGCGACCATCGCGGGCGACAGCCACCGGGGTTCGGGCGGGCCGCCGAGGACGGCGGGACCGGAGCGGTTGATCGGCGCCATGTGCCGGTAGTACGCGGGATAGTGCGGCAGTCCGGTGGCGCGCGCCGCGACGAACGCGGCCTCGTCGCGCGGCGTGAGCGCCGGGTTGCCGTGCCGCTCGTCCCCGACCGTCGTCGTGCGGCCCCGCTCCCCGGTCACCGGCGCGGACGCGCAGGAGCTGCCCGCGCCGTGGGTCGGCAGCACCCGGGTGCCGTCCGGCAGCCCCGCGAGCCGGTGCAGCGAGCGGTACTGGGCGCGGGCCAGCTCCTCGGTGTGCGCGGGGCCCGACAGATCGGTGCGGCCGGCGCTGCCCACGAGCAGGCTGCCGCCCGTGAACACGGCGTCCGGCGGTCCGGCCGGATCGTCCAGGACGAGGTACGCGGTGTGCTCGGCGGTGTGGCCGGGCGTCTCCATCGCCCGCAGGGTGACGTCCCCGACGGTGATCTCGTCGTCCTCGGCCAGCGGAAGGTGGTCGAAGGCGTACGGGGCCCGGGCCGGGCCGGCGACGACGGCCCCGGTCGCCGCCCGCACCTCCAGGGCCCCGGAGACGTAGTCGTTGTGGACGTGGGTCTCCAGGGCGTACCGGATGTGCACCCCGCGCCGCTCGCAGCGCTCCATCAGGGCCCAGCTGTCCCGCTGCGGGTCCACGAGGGCGGCCTCGTCGCCGCTGACGAGGAGGTAGCTGGTGTCGCCGAGCGACGCCGTGGTCATGACCTCGATCTCGTGCATGTCCTCACCTCTCGCGGGGCGCACGGCACGCCGCCGGGGACCTCACACCACGACCACCTCGACGGCGGCCACCGGATTGCAGCCGTAGCCGCGGGCGTTCCACGGCGCGTGCCGCGGCTGGGTCTCCCCGTGCGCGTCGGTCGCGCGGGCGAGCAGCCGGTAGCGGCCGGGGGAGCGCGGGGTCCAGCGGAGCGACCAGTCGGTCCAGGCGTACGGCCCCGAGGGCGCCGCCAGGTCCGCTTCGTGCCAGTCGTCCGGCGCCTCGGCCGGTTCGTCCTCGTGCACCACCCGGACCTCGACCCGGCTCACCGGAACCCCGCCGCCCGCCCAGGCGTGCCCGCGCACCACGGTCTCCCGGCCGCGCCGCAGGTCCTCGTCCGGCTCGGGCTCGGTGATCAGCGACTTGACCCGCAGCGCGCCGACCGGCCCCTGGGCCCGGCCCTCGGCGTCCACGTACACGTACTCCTCGGCCTGGAACACGCCCGCGAACGGCTCGGTGACCGCCCGTACCCCCGTCAGCCACTTCACGTCCGCCACGGCGAAGTGCCCGGGCACCACCAGGCGCACCGGGGCGCCGTGTTCGCGGCTGAGGGGCGCGCCGTCGAGCGCGGTGGCCAGGAGGGTGTCCGGGTGGAGGGCGACGGCGAGCGGGAGGCTGCGTTCGAAGGGGGCGCGGCGGCCGCGCACGGCCCCGGAGTCGGCGCCGGCGAACACGAACTCGACGGCCGCCGGGTCGACCCCGGCCCGCTCGGCGAGCAGCCGGAACGGCACGCCCGCGAAGCGGACGCAGCCCACCGCCCGCTGCCCCCAGGGCAGTCCGGGCGGCCGCGGGACCATCTGGGCGCGCCCGTTGCCCGCGCACTCGACGACCACGTCGAGCTCGGTGTGGGGGAGGGCGGCCAGCTCCCCGTACCCGAGGGTGTACGGCCTGCGCACGGCGCCCTCGAACCGCAGCCGCCAGTCGGCGGGCCGGAGGACCGGGACGGAGAAGTGGTCGCGCACGAAGAGGGCGTCGGCGGGCGTGACCGGCGGGGCGAGCGCGGCCGACGGCGTCTGGGCGTTGTACGGGTCGGAGGCCACCGTCTCGGGAGACCAGGCGGTGGCGCCCGGCCCACGGGGGAGGACGGAGGCGCACATGGTTCCTTCAGGCTGGGTCGCACTTCGGGGCGGACCTGCGGGGGGATCCACGGAGGGATCTGCGGATGGATCGAATCTGTACGTACCAATCATGACGAAGGTATTGACTTGGTGCGAATAGGGAGGAAGCTTGTCTGTACACCAGACAACCAGAGAGAGCCGCACCCGCCGACGGAGACGTCCGAAGGCCGGCGTGACCCCCGTTCTCGGCTCTGGCCAGGCCCCCGGCAGATCCCGCCGGTGACGCCGCCATCGGTGACGGCCGATGACCGCGCAACCGGACGAGGATGGCCGGGGACTGTCATGTCCGGGCCCGGTGCCCATCCCTCTTCGCGCCTGCGGCATACTGACGCCTCCTTTCAACAGACTGTTTAAGGAGGAGTCTTGGCCGGCAGTTTCAAGACGGTCATCGAAGTGGGCCCCGCCCATGTCGCCCAGGCGGAGGGCCTGGCCGGCGCGTTCCAGGAAGCCATCGCGCCCGCCACCGTCAACTACGACTTCGAGCACATCCACGCGGCCGCGGCGGCGGTCCCCGACAGCACCGTCGTGAAGATGGTGCGCGGCTGGGGACTCCAGGAGCAGGCCCCCGTCCTGGTCATGGTGCTCTCCCTCAAGGAGGCGGTCCGCCAGGCCCTGCCGCCCGAGGCGGCGGAGGCCACCTTCTGGGAGACCATCGAGCGCGAACTCGTCGACGCCTTCACGGGCCTCGCCGCCCAGGAGGGCCGGCCGGGACTCTCGTACTACGAGGAGAGCCCGGACCGCACCCGCTACTACCAGGACCTGTTCTTCGCCCTCCAGGACGAGGAGACCGGCGGCTATCTCTACGCCGTCGCCTTCTGCGTCGACGTCACCATCGGCCTCGACAAGGCCCGCGTCGGCGCCCTCGGCATGACCGACACCGTCCCCTTCGCGATCCGGCTCAACGCGATCGTGGTCCGCCAGGAACTCCAGCCCGTCGCCGTCTGACCAGCTGCCGGGCCCGCCGTCCCGGGCCATGGTCAACCGCCCGTACCCGGCGGTAGCGTCGCTCTCCCGCGAAGACGCGTACGAGGCGAGGGGCACGATGAACCAGCGGTTCGGCGACTACCAGAACGAGATCTATCTGAACGGCCTCTTCGGCAGCCTGCCGAAACTGCCCATGGACTTCGCCGGACTCGAACAGCGCGCCGAGGCCGCCCTCCCGGCGTCCGTCTGGTCCTACGTCGCCGGCGGTGCGGGCGACGAACACACCCAGCGCGCCAACGCCGAGGCGTTCCGGCAGTGGGGCCTGGTGCCCCGGATGATGGTCGGCGCGACCGCGCGCGACCTCACGGCCGACCTGTGCGGAATACCACTGCCCGGCCCGCTGCTGATGGCGCCCGTCGGCGTCGTCGGCCTGTGCGCCCAGGACGGACACGGCGACCTCGCCACCGCCCGCGCCGCGGCCCGTACCGGCGTGCCGATGATCGCCTCCACTCTGAGCGTCGACCCGCTGGAGGACGTCGCCGCCGAGTTCGGCGGCACCCCGGGCCTCTTCCAGCTCTACACCCCGACCGACCGCGCCCTCGCCGAGAGCCTGGTGCGCCGCGCCGAGGCGGCCGGCTTCCGCGGCATCGTCGTCACCCTCGACACCTGGGTCACCGGCTGGCGCCCCCGCGACCTCGGCACCGCCAACTTCCCGCAGCTGCGCGGCCACTGCCTCGCCAACTACACCTCCGACCCGGTCTTCCGGGCCCGCCTCGCCAAGACGCCCGAGGAGGACCCGCAGGCCGCCGTCCTGGAGTGGACCCGCATCTTCGGCAACCCGCTGACCTGGGACGACCTGCCCTGGCTGCGCTCGCTCACCGATCTGCCGATCCTCCTCAAGGGCATCTGCCACCCCGAGGACGTCCGGCGCGCCCGCGACGGCGGCGTCGACGGCGTCTACTGCTCCAACCACGGCGGCCGCCAGGCCAACGGCGGCCTGCCCGCCCTCGACGCCCTGCCGGACGTGGTCGCCGCCGCCGAAGGACTGCCCGTCGTCTTCGACTCCGGCGTCCGCAGCGGCGCCGACGTCGTCAAGGCCCTCGCCCTCGGCGCCACCGCCGTCGCCGTCGGCCGCCCCTACGTCTACGGCCTGGCCCTCGACGGCACCGACGGCGTCGTCCACGTCCTGCGCTCCCTGCTCGCCGAGGCCGACCTGCTGATGGCCGTCGACGGCTACCCGACCCTCGCGGACCTGCGGGCGGAGGGCGCGCTGCGCCGCGTCCGGGCGTAGGGCTCAGCGCCTGCCGAGGACCTCGGCGATCCGGGAGAAGCCGTCCGCGCCGTGGCCGAGTGCGACCGTGCGGCGGGCCAGGCCCTCGGCCGCGCGCATCACGCCCGCGTCGATGCCGTGCGCCTCGGACGCGTGCACGATGTGCGCCATCGTGGAGACCGCCGAGGTCAGCGGATTGCCCTCGCCGGAGAAACCGCCGTCCTCCACGTCCCCGGCCCACTCCTCGAACAGCGGCGGCAGGATCGCGCCGATGCCCTGGGCGAACGGGGCCAGTTCGCGCGGCGTGATGCCCTCCGCGCCCGCCACGGCGAGGGCGTGCACATAGCCGGCCATCGACGTCCAGAAGACGTCGAGCAGCGCGATGTCGTACGCGGCGGCCCGGCCGATGTCCGCGCCCAGGTGGCTGTGGGTGCCGCCGAGGACGTCGAGCACCGGGCGGTGCGCGCGGTACAGCTCCTCGGGGCCGCTGTGCAGGAACACCGCGTGCGGGGTGCCGATGGTGGGCGTCGGGGTCATGATGGCGCCGTCGAGATAGGCGATCCTGTGCTGGTCGGCCCAGCGCCCGGTGTCCCGGGCCCGCTCGGGGACGTCGGCGCTCAGGTTGACCAGGGTGCGCCCCTTGAGCGCCGCCGTGACGTCGCCCTGGCGCAGTACGGCGTCCGTGGCGTCGTAGTTGACCAGGCAGACCACGGTCAGCGGGCTCGCGGCGACCGCCTCGGCGGCGCTCGCCGCCCCGGTCGCACCGCGCTCGACCAGCTCGCGGTCCCGGCCCGGCGTACGGTTCCACACCGTCGTGCGCACACCGGCGGCGACGAACGCGCCGGCCAGCGCCCGGCCCATCGGGCCGAGCCCGAGCACGGTGACGGCGGACCCGGATGCGGGCAGCGGGGAAGAAGACATGACGGAACTCCCTTATGGGTGAGGCAAGGTGTGAGTGAGCAAGGTGTGAGCGACGTGTGGGTACGGCGCGGCCGGCCGGACGGCGTGGGCGAGGAAGCGGAGGACGGGACGGATGACGCGCGGGCGGGCCAGGGACACCGATGTGTGCGGCGTGACCGCAGCCGTCGCGGTGATCGACGGCAAGTGGAAGACCCTGCTGCTGTGGCTCCTGGAGGCCGGGCCGCAGCGGCCCGGCGAACTGCGCCGGACGATCCCGCAGATCAGCGAGAAGGTGCTGACCCAGGCGCTGCGGGAGATGGAGTCGGACGGTCTGGTGCACCGGGAGGTGTACGACGTGAAGCCGCCGAAGACCGTCTACTCGCTGACCGCCGAGGGCCGCGAGCTCTCCGAGGCGCTGGCCCCGGTCTCCGCGTGGGGCCATCGCCGGCTCGACCGGCTCGCCGCGGAGCGCGCCGTGTCCTGAGAGCGCCTTTCTGAGACTGACTGTGTTCCTCGGTTGTTCCTTCCGGTTCTTCGCGGTCCGTTCCCTCGGTCGTGACCAGCCTCTCCCGGTGCCCGCGCGGCGACAAGTACCCACAAAAAAGTGGGTACACGTGCGGCCCGCGCCGTGGCGCGGGC